>NZ_PQFE01000020.1:0-48343 GCF_022342445.1 Tessaracoccus sp. ZS01
AGGATTAGTCTCACGGCACAACTAAATGCCATCAAAGTCAATGCTGACTGGAGGAACCACACATGAAGAAGGCCCTCATCGGAACCGCGATCGCGGCTCTCCTGCTGAGCGCGTGCGGCAGCGGGGCCGGCGACGGGACCGCGGGCAGGCTGGACGCGGGGCCGGGCTTGGGTGCAGGCAGATCCGAGAAGAGCGAGGCCAGTTCCCCGAGCGTGCGGGCCGTCAGCGCGTTGCCGATCCGTTCGTTGAACTCCTCGGAGCTGAGCCTGCCCTGCTCGGCATGGGTCTGGAGGAACCCGACGGCCTCGTTGCGTTCCAGGTCTCCGATGCGGAGCTGCAGGTTGTCCATGACCTCAGGCTAGCTGCGCAGGGCGACAAAATCCCCGCGCCCCACGGACCGCTCACCATCCCCGGCCCCGGGGGCCGGGCGAGTCCTCCATGGTGTCGTCGGTGAAGGGCAGCGCCCCGCCGGGCCAGCGCTGCGCCGCGTGCCCCGTGACCCAGCGGTAGCCGAAGAGCCGGCGCCCGGATTCACGCTCGATCGGCCCGGTGTCGGGCTTGGTGTCGGACGCCAACATCAGCAGGTTCCCGAAGCGTCGGCCCTTGTAGACGTCGTTCTCCATCCCGATCATCGAATGCTTCCACCGTTGGTTGAGCCCGCCGGCGAGCTTCCGGGCCCACTCGAAGGGCGCCTTGTCTGTGATGTTGAAGATGACGACGGCGTCGCCCCTGCCGATGCGCCGCAGGTCGTCCAGCGCCTGTTGGGTCACCAGGTCTCCCGGCACCACGAGTTCCTTGAAGGCATCGACGATGATGACGTCGGCCCACTGCGAGGGCATCGCGGCCAACCCCGTGCGGCCGTCGACGTCGCGGACCTTGATCCCGGAACGGCTGGGCAGCGGGATCTTGCGCCGCACCTCCTCGGTGAGCTCGACGTCGGGCTCGCACACCACCTGGGCAGTCTCCGGCCGGCGGTGGGCCACCCAACGCGGGATGGTCATGCCGGCGCCGCCGATGTGGACGACGCGGAGCCGCTGGTCCGCAGGTGCCCGAAAGGCCGAGTGTTCCAGCAGCAGGGAGATGTGCGCCACGTACTCGAACAGGAGCAGATCCGGCTGGTACGGATCCACGTAGGACTGCGACGTGGGGCCGAACCGGACGTAGTACGCCCCCATCGTTTCGGGGTCGGGAAAGAGTCGGTCAGCCACCTGGAGAGCCTAGCCAAACCTCAGCGGCGGCGCTCGGGGAGCGCCTCGGGCGGGGCCCGGGGAGCCGGTTCCTGTCCACCGGTATACCGTTTTCCCCGCCCCTTACCTACGGTGCCGTAGGCTTGTATGCATGACCACAACGGGGGTCATCGCCCCTCAGCCCCAGACCACGTCGGTCGCGAAGCGCGTTCTCGGCGGTGTCCGGAAGGGCGCCCGCAGGGTTGCGGAGGCCATCGCCACCCCGCTTCTCCCCGAAGACTTCCTCGACCTCATCAGCCCACTGGGCTCCGGTGCCGAACTCCGCGGCCGGGTGCTGGGCGTGCGCGCCGAAGGCCCCAACGCCACCACCGTCACCATCCGTCCCGGCAGGGGTTGGCGCCCCCACACGCCCGGCCAGTACGTCCGCATCGGCTTCGACGTGGACGGCGTGCGCCTGTGGCGCGCGTACTCCCTGACCAGCCCGGTGAATGCGGACACCTTCACCATCACGGCACGCGCCATCCCGGACGGCAAGGTCAGCAACTTCGTCCGCAGCCTCGCCCCGGGCACGTTGCTCCACCTGGACCAGGCCGAAGGCCTCTTCACGCTGCCCACACCCACCCCGCCCGCCGCGCTGTTCCTGACGGCGGGCTCCGGCATCACGCCCATCATGGGCATGCTGCGCAACGACCCCCTGCCGGCGGATGTGGTCATCGTCCACTCCGCCCCCAGCGAGGCCGAGGCGCTCTTCCTGCCTGAGCTGCGTCGCCTCGAGGCGGCCGGCCGCCTGCGGCTGGTCACCCGCTTCACCGCCGTCGACGGCATCCTCACGCCCGACCAACTCGACTCGGTGGTCCCTGACTGGCGCAGCCGCGACACCTGGGCCTGCGGCCCGGCCGCCATGCTCGACGACGCGGAGGCCCACTGGGCCGCCGAGGGCTTGGGGGAGCGGTTGCACACCGAACGCTTCCGCGCGGCCATCATCGCCGTCGGCGACGGTGGCGCGGTGACCTTCGACACCTCCGGCGTGACGGTGGACGCCGACGCCGCCACCACCCTGCTCGACGCCGGCGAGGGCGCCGGTGTCCTGATGCCCTCCGGATGCCGGATGGGCATCTGCTTCAACTGTGTGTTGCCGCTCACCGGGGGCAGCATCCGCGACCTACGCACCGGGGAAGTCACCACGGCTGATCCCCAAGACCCTGTACTCGTCCAGACCTGCGTATCGGCTGCGGCCGGGCCCTGTCACCTCACCGTTTAGGACATGCCATGACTGCCACCACGGAAGTTCGCTCCAACCGCATCACCGCCAGCACACCGCAACAGCGCGCCGAGACCTCGTCGACGGGGCGGCGCAACCCCATCGCCCACCTCAGCCCGGCAGACATCGAGGCCATCGGCCGCGAGCTCGACGAGCTCCGCGACGAGGTGCTCAACAGCCGCGGCGCCAACGACGCCGACTACATCCGCGGCGTCATCCGCCTCCAGCGCATGCTCGAGGCCGGCAGCCGCGTCATGCTGCTGTTCTCGAAGTTCCCGCCGGCGTTCATCGCGGGCACCGCGGGGCTGACGTTCGCCAAGATCATCGAGAACACCGAGATCGGCCACAACATCCTCCACGGCCAGTGGGACTGGATGCGCGACAAGAAGATCCACTCCAGCACGTGGGAATGGGATTTCGCGTCGCCGGCGGACCAGTGGAAGCGCTCGCACAACGTCGAGCACCACACCTACACCAACGTCGTCGGCATGGACAACGACCTGGGCTACAACATCATGCGCGTGGACTCCGGCCAGGAATGGGAGCTCAAGCACCTGTTCCAGTCCGTGACGAACTTCTTCACCATGCTGTTCTTCGAGTACGGCATCGCCGCCTACGACATGCAGATCAAGGAGTGGAAGGACGGCAAGCGGTCCACGGCCGAGTTCAAGGCAGACCTGACCACCACGCTGAAGAAGATCGGCAAGCAGTTCAGCAAGGACTACGTCGTGCACCCGCTGCTGTCGGGCCCGTCGGCGTTGCCCACGCTGGCCGCCAACGTGATCGCCAACACCCTGCGCAACATCTGGACCCACTCGGTGATCCTGTGCGGGCACCTGCCTGAGGGCGTCGAGACGTTCGAGACGGAATCCATCGAGGGCGAGACCCGGGGCGAGTGGTACCTGCGGCAGATGCTCGGCTCCGCCAACATCACAGGCTCGAGGGTGATGCACCTGATGACCGGGCACCTCTCGCACCAGATCGAGCACCACCTGTTCCCGGACATGCCCAGCAACCGGTACCCGCAGATCGCGCCGCGGATCCAGGAACTGATGGAGCGCCACAACCTGCGCTACGTCTCCGGCCCCCTGTACAAGCAGGTGTTCTCCGCCTGGCGCACGGTGCTGCGCCACTCGCTGCCGGACAAGCGCGAGGGCTCCAGCCGCCTGCGCGAGGTGGCCGGCGCCGCACGCGACGCCGTCGGTGAGGTCGTGCGCAACACGCGCGGCATGTGGCTGCCCCGTCGGGCCGCCGTCGCGTCGTAGGCGACTATCCTGTGCTCCGACCGCCGTTGAGGGCATAGGAGGTGCGCGTCGTGCGCGAAGACCGGCCGAGTAGCCATCAGCAGTTGGGGCGAACCTTCATCACGCAGCAACGCGTGATCGCCCTGCTGAGCTTCTTCCTGCCGGTGTCGCTCATCGGCTGGAGCCTGATCAGCGGTGAAGGCCTCCGCGGCAGCATCTCGGAGTACTACTACACGCCCATGCGGGACGTGTTCGTCGGCACGCTGTGCGCGCTGGCGCTGTTCCTCTGGTCCTACCGCGGCTACCACCCCACCAACCCGGAGCTGCGGGCCGATCGGATCGTGGCCAAGGTGGCCTCGATCGCCGCGGCCCTCGTCGCGCTGGCCCCGCTCCAGCCGCGGCAGGCGGAGTGGGACTGCACGGTGCTGCAATGCGTGATCGGGGTGAGCACCACCTACTGGCTGCACAATGTCGCCGCTTCGGTGTTCCTCCTGGCGCTGGCGACCTTCTGCCTGATCCTGTTCCCCATGAGCGCCATCCCGGAGCATGACCTGGGGCCCCGCCTGGTGGCCTACGGCATCAGCGGCGCCACCATCGTGATCTCGGTGCTCCTGATGGTGCTGTGGACGTTCCTGCCCGTGGAGATCTACTTCATGCTGGGCCGCTACAAGCCCATCCTGATGTTGGAGACGATCGCGATGGTGGCCTTCGCGTGGAGCTGGTTCCTGCGGAGCCGCGCCGTCGAGCACGCCGCGCTCGCCCGGTTCAGGCCGCCCGAAGAGGTGGCGGCCTGACCCCGTCGTCGTCGCGGCGCGAACGGGGCGGCGTCAGTCGCCCTCGGCGTCCTGCCTCGGCACGAAGCTGAGCACGCCGCAGTCGTGGCACCGGACGGCGTCGCCGTCGAGCAGCGCCTGCACGCCCACCTGCTTCTTCCACTCCAGGTACCGCGCGCGGTCCAGGTGCGCCACCTGGGCGGGGTCGATGACCTCCACCTGGTAGCTGTCGCACTCCGGGCATTGGGGCGTGGCGTCGAGCCACTGCACCTCGAAGTCGTCTCCCATGAGGCTGAAGTTGCCGCACTCCGGGCAGTCCCAGCACATGAGGATGGTTTCCGGGTCGATGTCGTAGCGATTCACCAGATCATCGAACGACTGGGGGTCCACCGCCCGAAGGTCCGTCGGGTCCAGCCAGGTGACCGGTGCCTCGCAGTAGTCGCAGACCTTCTCCGACATCAGCTGCAGGATCTTCTGCGCCTCTTCGTCGTCCTCCAGGGAGCGCAGGAATTCCTCGTCGACGACGACCTCCTCGTCGGCGACCGGGGGATCTGTGGGTTCAATCGTGGCCATGGGTCAGTCCTCTCAGTGCTGGTCGCGCTGACGGGCCTGTTCCTTCAGCACCTTCTGGTGCGTCTCGCGCTCGTCGACGAGCCAGCCCGGTGGGTTGGCCAGCAGCTCGCCGATCTCATCGCTGGTCAGCGCCTCCTTCACGCCGGAGCGGGCGAGGCCCGACTTCGAGACCCCCAGCTTCTGCGCGACGACGTCGCGGGGGAACGGGCCGTTGCGGCGCAGTTCCACCAACCACTCCGGTGGGTCGTCGCGCAGCGCGTCGACCTCTTCGCGGGTGATGGGGGTGGTGCGGAAGTCCTCGGGCGCGGCGGGCAGGTAGATGCCCAGTTTGGCCGCTGCGGTGATCGGCTTCATCGTCTGGCTCATGCCCGAAGCGTAGCCCTGCAGTAGCCTCAACGCATGACAGCAGCAGACGACGGCGGCCTGCGCATCGGCTTCGTGCCGGGCGTCACGCTCACCAAATGGCGCCGCATCTGGGGCGAGCGGTTCCGCGAACCGCTGGAGGTGACGGAGGTCACCGAGGCGGAGCAGCGGCGCGCCGTGGTCGCCGGCGACGTCGACCTGTGTTTCGTGCGGCTGCCCATCGACAGGGACGGGCTGCACGTCATCCCGCTCTACGAGGAACAGCCCGTGCTGTGGTTGAGCAAGGACCACCTCCTGGCGGCGCTGGACGAGGTCACCGCCGAGGACCTGGCGGAGGACGGCACGCGGGTGATTCACGACGCGGAGCCGGAGAGCGTCGACCTCGCCGCCTACTCCGCCGCCGTGCTCCGGGTGCCGATGTCGATCGCGCGCTCCGGTAGCCGGAAGGACATGGTCTATCTCCCGGTCGTCGATGCGGAGCCGACCACGGTCGGGCTGGCCTGGCGGGTGGACAACGAGCACCCCCGGATCGAGGACTTCATCGGCGTGGTGCGCGGCCGCACGGTCAACAGCACGCGGACGGCCCAGGCCAAGGGGGAGAAGCCCCCGAAGGAGCAGCCGCGCGCGGCGAAGCCCCCGCAGCCGAGGGGTCGACGGAGCCCACGCCGCCGTTGACCGCGGAGGCTCGCCGCCCAGTGGTGTCCGCTGGGACGGGCTCAGGGACCGCGAGGCGGGGGCATCCTGCAAGAATGGGTCCGTGGCGACTCGGGTGATCAGGGAGAAGCGGGGCATCTCCCCGTTCCTGCTGCTCCTCGTGACCCTGCTCGTCGTGATCCTCGCGGTGGGCGGGTACGTCGGCTGGCAGGTCTGGGGGACCACTGCGTTCGCCCGTGACCGTGCCGTCGACGAGATCACCCGGCTCCGCACGGAATGGGACGCGCCGCTCCCTCCCGAATTGCAGCAGGAGGATCCCGCCGCCCCGCCGCTCATCGCGGAGCCCGGCATGCATGAAGCCAACTGGCTGCTGCGCATTCCGGCCTTCAGCGCGGAGTGGCCGATCATCGCCGGGGTCGAGCCCACGGATCTCAACCGGGGGGTCGGCTGGTACCCCGGCAGCGCGTTGCCCGGCCAGTTGGGCAACTTCGCCCTGGCGGGCAACTGCGTGACGGAGGGGGAGCCCTTCCGTCGCCTTCTCGAGTTGCGGCAGGGCGACGAGATCACCGTCGAGACCCGCACCGCCACCTTCACCTACGAGATCGTCTCGGCCCCCGCCGAGCTCACCGTCGGGGCTGACGACAACTGGGTCCTCGAGCCGGTCCCCGGCCACCCCGACGTCGTGCCCCACCAGGCGCTCATCACCCTCACCACCTGCGAGGATCTGTTCCCCACCCCGGACCGGGCCGTCGGCTTCGGCACCCTCAGCGACACGGAGAAGAAGACATCATGACCGACCGCACCGAACTCATCGAGCACGTCCAGAACCTCGCCGTCGTGCACGGCAAGGTCACCCTCGCCTCCGGCAAGGAGGCCGACTACTACGTCGACATGCGACGCGTGACGCTCGACGGCGCGGCCGCCCCCGTCGTCGGCCGCGTGATGAACGACCTGGTCGCGGACCTCGACTTCGACGCCGTGGGCGGCCTCACGCTGGGCGCCGACCCTGTCGCCACCGCCATGCTGCACTCGAAGGCCGCAGCCGGCGGACGCCTGGACGTGTTCGTGGTGCGCAAGGAGAGCAAGTCGCATGGCATGCAGCGCCGGATCGAGGGCACCGAGGTCTCGGGCCGCCGGGTGCTGGTCGTCGAGGACACCTCCACGACGGGCGGCTCGGCCCTCACCGCCGTCGAGGCCGTGCGGGAGGCGGGCGCCGAGGTGGTGGCCGTGGCGGTGGTCGTCGACCGCGGCACCGGTGCGGCCGAGGCTGTCGCCGAAGCCGGGCTCGAGTACCGCTACGCCCTCAACCTGGCCGACCTCGGCCTCTGACCCCCTTTTCGGGACCCCATCCAATTGCTCCGGTGAGACCCTGCCCGTGGCTTCGCGCCTGCGGTAGCGTGATTCCCGAAGATAGGAGAACTTCGTGGACACACTGCTGATCATCCTGGCCGTGCTGGTCGTCCTCGCCCTCGGCGTGGTCCTCTGGGGCGTTGCGGCCTACAACGGTTTCGTCAAGAGCCGCAACCTCATCCAGGAATCCTGGCGCCAGATCGACGTCGAACTCAACCGGCGCTACGAGCTGATCCCCAACCTGGTGGAGACGGTCCGCGGCTACGCGGCGCACGAGCGCAACACGCTCGAGCAGATCACCGCGCTGCGCAACCAGGCCCGTGCGCTCGCCGGCCAGAGCGGCGGCCAGCCCAGCCAAGAGCGCGCCGCCGTCGAATCCGAACTGACCCAGGCGGTGCACAACCTGCTGGTGTCGGTGGAGGCCTACCCGGATCTGAAGTCCAACCAGAACTTCATGCAGCTCCAGCGCGAACTGACGGACACGGAGGATCGCATCGCCGCCTCGCGTCGCTTCTACAACGCCAACGTGCGTGACTACAACACGCGCATCGAATCGGTGCCCAGCAACGTCATCGCCGGGTTCGCGAAGTTCGAGAAGGCCACGTACTTCGAGGTCAACGACCCGATGGTCCGCCAGGCCCCCGACGTGAACTTCGGCGAGATCTCCCAGCGCCCCGCTGCCGCCCCCGAGCAGCAGCAGCAGATCGCCCCGCAGCAGCAGTACCAGCAGCCGGTCCAGCCGCCGCAGCAGCAGATCCAGCAGCCGCAGCAGCAGCCCGCGGAGCGGCCCCCGTTCGAGAACTGAGCGGCCCGTGAGCAGGCAGACGCCCCTTCGTCGTAGCGACGGAGGGGCGTCTTCCGCTTTCGGCTCTCCCGCCGTCGGCCCCGACCCACGTCGCGCCCGGCCGTCGGCCCCGAATCTGGATTCAGCGTCGTCCGCGACCTCAGATCTAGATTCGGCCCCCACGCCACCCCACCCCAAATCTGGATTCAGCGTCGTCAACCACCCCAGATCTTGATTTGGCGCCATCGCCCCAAACCAGACCCCCTCGCACCCCAGGCGACACGCCGCTCCCACAAGGGACTTTGGTGAAAACCGTCAGACATAGTTGAAACCTCAATCAAAGACTGTTAGAGTTTCAACTACCACCCCGGAAAGGAAACACTATGTCCCTCAACGAACTCCACGGCACCTTCGTCCTCGACCCCGCCCACACCACCTTCTCCTTCGTGACCCGCCACGCGATGGTCACCAAGGTCCGCGGCTCCTTCGAGAAGTTCGAGGGCCAGGCCGTCATCAACGCCGACGATGTGAAGGCCAGCACCCTCGAGGTCACCATCGACGCCGCGTCGATCAACACCCGCAACGCGGACCGCGACGGCCACGTCCGCTCCGCCGACTTCTTCGATGTCGAGAACTACCCCACCTGGACCTTCAAGGGCACCGACTTCTCCATCGAAGGCGACACCGTCAACGTGACCGGCGACCTCACCATCAAGGACGTCACCAAGTCCATCACCATCCCGCTGGAGTACCAGGGCTCGGCCCTCGACCCCTTCGGCAACACCCGCGTGGGCTTCGAAGGCTCCAAGCAGATCCAGCGCTCCGACTTCGGCCTGACCTGGAACGCAGCCCTCGAGACCGGTGGCTTCCTCGTCTCCGACAAGGTCGTCCTCGAGTTCGAGATCTCGGCCATCAAGCAGGCCTGATCTCCCCAGATCACCACAGGAACGCCCCGGTGACCACACCGGGGCGTTCTTCTGTCTCTGCTCAGGGGAGCGGGTCAGGAACCGTAGCCGAGCGACTCGTATTCGGGGTGCTTGGCCATCCAACTCTTGACGAACGGGCAGATCGGCAACACCTTGCGGTCGCCGGCCCCGCGCACGTCGTCGAGGGCGCCGCGGACGAGGGTGGAGCCCAGGCCCTTGCCCTCGAAGGCGGGGTCGATCTCCGTGTGGGTGAACGTGATGAGCTCGTTGCTCAGAATGTAGTCGGCGAAACCGGCGAGGTCGTCGCCCAGCCGGATCTCGTAGCGGTTCTGCTCGGGATTGTTGGTGACGGTGGCTTTTTCGGTCATGGGTCGACGATACGTCCACCTGACATACTGGAGTGCATGCCATGCTGTGACACATCGGAGGGGTCCCAACGTCTGCCTCTCAGAGGTAAACCGAGATGACCCCTGTTGTATCCCTGCTCGTAGGCGTCCTGGTAGTGCTCCTGATCACGGTCGCCACCGGCTATTTCGTGGCGCAGGAGTTCGCCTACGTCGCCGTTGACCGGTCCAAGTTGGGCAGCCGCGCCAAGGCCGGCGACGACCGCGCGGCCCGCACCCTCGAGATCACCCGCCGCACCTCGTTCATGCTCTCAGGCGCCCAGCTGGGCATCACCGTCACGGGACTGCTCGTCGGGTACGTCGCGGAGCCGCTGATCGGCCAGGCCATCGGCTCCCTGCTCGACGGCGGGGCGCTCACCGCGGTCAGCGTGGCCATCGGCGGATTCGTCGCCATCGGGTTCTCCACGTTCGTGCAGATGCTGATCGGCGAGCTGTTCCCCAAGAACTACGCCATCGCCCGCTCGACGGTGGTGGCGGACGCGCTGACGCCTTCGACGCGCATCTACCTGGCCGTGTTCGGCCCCATCATCTGGGTCTTCGACAAGGCGGCCGAACTGCTGCTCCGCGCGCTGCGGATCGAGCCGGTGCACGACGTCGAGTCGGCCGCGTCGGCCACAGATCTCGAGCGCGTCGTCGCCGCCTCGCGCGAATCCGGCACGCTGTCGCCTCAGCTGGCGCACATCCTGGACCGGATCCTCGACTTCCCGCGCCGCGACCTCGACCACGCCATGAACCCCCGCGTGCACGTCGACGTGGTGCGCGCCGACGCCACCATCGGCGAGGTGCGCAACCTCATGGCCACCGGCCACACCCGCTACCCGGTGGTGGACGAGCATGATTCGGTGATCGGGGTGGTCCAGTTGGCAGATGTGCTGCGCACCGGCCGCGCCCTTGATGAGCCCGTGCTGCGCATCGCCCGCGAGCCCTTCCGGCTGCCGGACCTCACCAAGCTGCCGGACGCCGAGAACCAGCTGCGCGCCGCCGGCGAGCAGATGGCCTGCATCATCGACGAGTTCGGCGTCTTCGTGGGCGTCGTGACCCTCGAGGACCTGGCCGAGGAGGTCATCGGCGAGCTGACCGACGAGCACGACCCCGACAACCCCGATTACCTCCCGCAGTCCGACGATGGCGTCTGGGTCATGCCCGGCGACGTCCACGTGGACGAGGTGGAGCGCGCCATCGGCCTCAAGCTCCCCGGCGGCGACTTCGAAACCGTCTCCGGCCTCATCATCCACTCCCTGGGGGACCTGCCCGAGGAGGGCGCCGTCGTGAACCTCGTGCTGGAGCCGACGGCGGCGCAGCGTGCCATCGACTCCCACTCCCCGGCGCACCTCGTGCGCATCGAGGTGCTCGCCGTGGAGCGCCACGTGGCCTCCCGCGTGCGGATCTCGCTGCCTGAACTGGGGGAGCAGAAATGACGTTGCTCGAGACAGGCATGAGCGGCTGGACCGTCACCCTCTGGACCGTGCTGATCATCGTGCTGAGCGCGTTCTTCGTCGCCGTCGAATTTGCGCTGATGGCCGCCAAACCGCACCGGCTGGAGGAGCGGGCGGGCACATTCGCCGGCCGCGCCGCCATCAAGAGTTCGCATGAACTCACCCTGGTGCTGGCCGGCTCCCAGCTGGGCATCACGGTGTGCACGCTGGCGCTCGGCGCCATCACCAAGCCCGCCGTGCACCACGCGCTGACCCCGCTGCTGGAGGTCACCGGGCTGCCCGCCGCCGTCGCCGACGTCGCGTCGTTCGTGCTGGCGCTGATCATCGTCACGTTCCTCCACCTGGTGGTCGGGGAGATGGCCCCCAAGTCCTGGGCCATCGCGCACCCCGAGGAATCCTCGGTGCTGCTGGCGGTGCCGATGCGGGCCTTCATGTTCGTGGTCCGCCCCATCCTCAAGGCGATGAACTCGATGGCCAACTGGCTGGTCCGCAAGGCCGGCGCGGAGCCCGTCGACGGGCTGTCGGCCACGCAGGACGTCGCCGGCCTGCGTCACCTGGTGGAGCATTCCGCCAACGTCGGCGCCCTGGAGGCCAGCTTCCAGTCGTCGATCACGTCCGTGCTGACCCTGCGCGAGCGCCAGGTGCGCGAACTGGTGCCGGAGGGGCAGGAACTGGCCGCCATCCCGGTGACCGGCACCCTGGCGGACGTGCAGACGGTGACGCGCAACCACGGCCACATGCGGGTGCTCGTCCGCGACGGTGGAACCACCGTCGGCATCGTGCACGTCCGCGACACCCTGGACGAGCCGGACCTGTCGCGCCCCGCGATGGACCTGGCCCGCCCGCCCGTACGGCTGCCCGCGGACACCGGTGTCGCCACCGCGCTCAACCAGCTGCGCCTGGCCCGCACCCAGATCGCCGTGGTGACCGACGGCGACCTCGAGATCGGCATCGTCACCCTCAGCGACGTGCTGCCCGGGCTGATGCCCACGGGCATCGTCCAATCCGTCGATGCGGGCTGAGCCGCTATCCTGCCGGGCATGACCGACGAGCCCCACGACCCCACTGCGCCAACCGTGGGAGTGGGGCCGCACCCGGAGCCGTGGCCGGACGACGAGCGCCTCGACGCGGAACTGCTGCGCGACGGCGACCGCCGCAACGTCATCGACCGGTACCGGTACTGGAAGCTCGAGGCCATCGTCGCCGATCTTGACCGCACCCGCTCCCGGCTGCACGTGGCCATTCAGAACTGGGAGCACGACTTCAACATCGGCTCCATCGTGCGCACCGCCAACGCGTTCAACGTGGCGGCCGTTCACATCGTCGGGAAGCGACGGTGGAACCGACGCGGCGCGATGGTCACGGACCGCTACCTCCACGTCCACCACCACGAGGACGAGGCGTCGCTGCTGGCCTTCCTCGCGGAGCGCGGCGTCACGGCTGTGGGCGTCGACAACCTGCCCGGTTCCGTGCCCCTGGAGACGGCGGAACTCCCCGCCGACTGCTGCCTCGTCTTCGGCTCCGAGGGCCCCGGCCTGACCGACGCGATGGTGGCGGGCTGCGAGCAGTTGGTGGCCATCACGCAGCACGGCTCCACCCGCTCGATGAACGCCGGGGCGGCCGCGGCGATCGCGATGTACCACTGGCAGTTGCAGCACGGGCCGGCCTCAACCGGGGTGGCGCTAGCATGACCTCCATGCAGCAGCAGGGACAGCGATTCGCGGCCGGGCTGACGCCACTGCCCACGGCGGCACGCGTCACGAGAGCGCGGAGCACCCTGCGGTGGCGCGTGATCTCGACGGTGGTTTCGCTCGTTCTGCTGGTGGTGTTCTGGTTCTTCTTCGGCCGCGACTGGTCGCTGGGCTGGACCATCGGCATCGCCGCCCTGTGGCTTGTGTCGACGGTGTTCTGGCTCGTGCTGTCGGCCGTCGGGCTGAGCAACGCCAAGAAGGATCTGGCCGCCATCACCGACGGAGTGGCGTTCTATCTGGACCCCAAGGGCGTCGAATTCGTCCACCCCACCGCAGTGACGGTGCCGTGGGCCGAGGTGACGGCGCTGAAGCTCGCAGGCCACAACTTCGGCGCCGGGCCCAACCTCGTCGTCGAGGCCAACGGCCAACTGGCGGCCAAGGTGCCCGTGGCGTTCCTCGACGCCGCCCCGGCGGTCATCGACTCCGCCGCCCAGGCGTACTCGCTGGGCCGGGTGCGCCTCGACACCACGGCGCTCGACAACCTGCTCTGACCCTCCGACACGATCCCAGCGCCCCGGGAATGCCCGGGGGCTACAACCCGGACCCAGACGGTGTGGTATTCAGCCGACGCGATAGGCTGGGCGGGAACCAGCTTTCATCGAGAAAAAAGGGGCTCCCATGCCAGTTGCAACTCCTGAGGTCTACACGGAGATGCTCGACCGGGCCAAGGCGGGCAAGTTCGCCTACCCGGCCATCAACGTCTCCTCTTCGCAGACCCTCAACGCCGCTCTCCAGGGCTTCGCTGAAGCAGGCTCGGACGGCATTCTGCAGGTCTCCACCGGCGGCGCCGAGTACTTCTCCGGCCCCACCATCAAGGACAAGATCGCCGGCGCAGCCGCTTTCGCGGCCTACGCCCAGGAAGTCGCCAAGAACTACCCGGTCAACGTGGCTCTCCACACGGACCACTGCCCGAAGGACAAGCTGGACAGCTTCGTGCGTCCGCTGCTCGCCATCTCGGAAGAGCGCGTCGCCCGCGGCGAACTGCCGCTGTTCCAGTCGCACATGTGGGACGGTTCCGCTGTTCCCATGGAGGAGAACCTGCAGATCGCTGCTGAGCTCCTCGAGCGTTGCGCCAAGGCCAACATCGTCCTCGAGATCGAGGTCGGCGTCGTCGGCGGCGAAGAGGACGGCGTCGAAGCCGCCATCAACGAGAAGCTCTACACCACCGTTGAAGACGGCCTGCGCACCATCGAGGTCCTCGGCCTCGGCGAGAAGGGCCGCTACATGACGGCCCTCACCTTCGGCAACGTGCACGGCGTGTACAAGCCGGGTGCCGTCAAGCTGCGCCCGGAGCTCCTCAAGGAGATCCAGGACGCCGTCGGCGCCAAGTACGGCAAGGAGAAGCCGTTCGACCTCGTGTTCCACGGCGGTTCCGGCTCCACCGCGCAGGAGATCTCCGACGCGGTTGACCACGGTGTCATCAAGATGAACATCGACACCGACACCCAGTACGCCTTCACCCGCCCGGTCGTCACGCACATGTTCAAGAACTACGACGGTGTGCTGAAGATCGACGGTGAGGTCGGCAACAAGAAGCTGTACGACCCCCGCGCCTGGGGCAAGGCAGCCGAGGCCGGCATGGCCGCCCGCGTGCTCGAGGCCTGCCAGCAGCTCCGCTCCGCCGGCCAGTCGTCCAAGTGACGCCTCGCTGACGCGCTGAACAGAACTGCGGCCGGTCCCCTCGGGGGCCGGCCGCAGTTGTTTTTCGTCAGATCAGCGGAACCGGACGATGTTGTTGAGGATCTCCTTCGTCACCCAGGTGTACTGGGTGCCGCCGGCCGCCGTGGGCAGTGCCGCGATCACGCTGGCGCTCAGGTAGGTGCGGCAGCCGCCGCGGCCCGTGGCGGCCGTGTCGCACTCGGTGCGCCACTTCCGGCCGTCGGCCGACGTCCAGGCGCCGTTGCGGGCCAACGGGTTGGTGCCCCACTGGGCACGCGTCATCCGCGGCAGGTAGGTGAGGTTGTTGAACACCCAGCCGTTCGTCTGGGTAAACACCCCTGCCCTCTCGGTGACCGTGGTGGCCATGATCATCGTGCGGCAGCGCACCGTCTGCGAGTACGGCTCGCAGGCCGTGAACCATTGGCGCCCGTTGGCCATGTGCAGCCCGGGCGTGTTGTAGACGTCCCTCACCTCGGGCTTCGGGGCCGCGGTGGTGGGCTTCTTCGTGGGCGTGGGGCTGGGCTCCGGCTCCTCGGTGGGCTCGTCGAGCCACTGGAACGCGGGCGAGGTCCACGCCTCGGTCCTGGCCGGGAGGTCCGAGTTCGTCACCCGTATCCGCAGCACGTACTGGCCCTGCGGGGCCGGCACGAGTTCGCCGTCGGCATCGATCAGCAGGCCGTCCCACGCCGCGGAGTTGCCGTCGGGGGAGCGCCACGGCGTGAGCTCGGTGTACACCTCCTGGGCGCTGGCCTCGATCGGCGCTCCGGCAGCATCCACGGCGAGCACCGACAAGGTCACCGACGACGCCGGGGTGGCCAGCAGGAAACCGACCGCGGGCAGCGCCCATTCGTTGTAGGGCATGGGTTCCTCCACCGGGCTGAACGACGGCGACATGTCGACGCACAGTCGCCCCTCCCGCTGGAGGCAGTCCCACAGCACGCCCAGGAAGGGCGGGTACTGGCTGTCATCGCCCAGCACCAGCGGCGCGGCGCTGTAGTCGCCCTTCATGCCGGCGAAGGGGACCTGGATGGAGTGGCCCTCCGTCGTGAACCGGAGGTAGCCGCTGTAGATGGCGGTCTCGGGCGCGGCTTCGGGGGCGTCGATGGTCACGTCCACGGTGGCGCTGCCGCCCGCCGGCACGGTGATCGTCGGCGACGAGAAGGTCACCTGGGCCTGTTCCTGCGTGAAGTCCGGCCGGTTCTGCAACCTGGATTCCCCCCAGGCGACAGACGTGGTCACGGCGTTCTGGTGCGTGGCGGTCCACGTCGCCGCGGCGTCCGTGGCGTTGGTCAGGGTGAGCGTCTGGCGGAACGGGCCGTCGGCCGACTGACCGGTGGCGAGCTTCGACGGCGTGACCAGGTGTTGCTGCGTGATCGCCCGGTCCACACGGATCAGGCCCGCCCCCTGCCGGTGCGCGCCGTCGAGCACGCCGGATTCCGGCATGAAGGAGAAGGCGGCAGGGGTCGCGGTGTTCTGCAGCCTCGTGCGGACCTCGGCGGGAGTGGCGGCGGGGTCGCCCTGCAGTAGCAGCGCGGCAGCGCCCGCCACGTGGGGCGACGCCATCGACGTGCCGGACATCAGGGCGTGGCCGCCCATCGCCAACGGCATCGTCGAGTAGACGTTGCCGCCCGGCGCCCCGAGATCCGGCTTGAGGCCGAGTTCGGCATCGAGGCCCCAGGAGGTGAACACCGAGGCCAGGCCTGGGGTGTAGGGGTTGGGGTCGTCGATGAAGGTGCCCGGCACGGTGACCGTGACCGGGCCCTGCTGGAGGGCCGCCTGCACCTGGCGTCCCGCGTCGGAGAGGATGCCGATGACGGGCGCGCCGTCGCTCCACACCCAGTCCCAGAAGTACTGCTTGTGCAGCACGACGCCGATCGCGCCGGACTGGAGCGCGAGCTGGGTGCGTCGTTCGATGTCGCAGCCGCCGTCCCCGGAGAAGAACGCGACCTTCCCGGCCAGCGTCGGGTCCGGCTTGCACTGCAGGGGGTCGCTGAAGGTGGCCAGTTCGCCGGTGAAGCCCGTCGGCACCGGGGCCTCGGACACCACGGTGTAGCCGGAGTGGATGGCCTCGCCCGCGGCGGGAGTGAAGACCACCTCGGGGGTGGAGATGCTGGTGGCGTCGAACGAGGCCACGGAGATCGACTTGGCGGCCACCGACGGTGCGCGCAGCGTCTGGGTGCCGAGCTCGCCCTCGTTGCCGGCGGCGACCACCAGCACCACGCCGGCGTCGACCATGCGGTCACCGGCCTGCGAGAGCGGGTGGTTCGCCGAACTCTGCAGCGGCCAGCCCAGGCTCATGTTGACCACGTCCATGCCGTCGGCGGTGGCGCGCTCCATGGCGTCGAGCACGATGGCCATGGTGGTGTCGCCGCTGCAGGTCAGCACCTTGTAGGCGCCGAGGGTGGCTTCGGGGGCGACGCCCACCACGTCGCCGGCGCCGCCGACGGTGCCCGCCACGTGCGTGCCGTGGCCGAGGCAGTCCATGGGGTCGCCGTCGGGCGTGATCTCGCCCACCTCGCCGAACTCATCGGGGAAGGATGTCCAGTCGTCGCCGATGAAGTCCCAGCCGTAGGCCACGCGCTCGGTGGGGAACGTGGCGGTTTCCGAACCGGTGCCGCCCAGGTCGGGGTGAGCGTAGTCGATGCCGGAGTCGATGATGCCCACCTTGACGCCCCTGCCGGTGGCGCCGAGTTCGCTCTGGGCACGGTCCGCGCCGATCATGGCGAGCGTGGGCCTGGTGGCGGAACCCTCGGCCGACGGAGGGGCGGCCGGCACCCGCATGGCGAGGACGGGGTGCACGGATTTCACCGAGCGCAGCCCGGCCAGCTTCCGGGCCTGCGCGTCGTCGGCCTTCACGGTGACGCCGTTGAAGAGCCGCGTGTAGATGCGACCCACTTCGGCCGGCAGGCTCGCGGCGCGCGCCTCGGCGGTGAAGTCCGAGCGGTTGCGTTGGAGCTGCGTCTGCCGGCCGCCGGAGGCGGTGGGCTGGGAGCGGAACTCGACGAACCATTCGCCGGTGGGCCTGGTCTTCCCCAGGTCTGCGGCCGGGTTGGTCACGTAGTCGGCGAGGTTGCCGAGGTTGACGGGGGCGGAGGCCTCGTCATCGGCGCGCGACACCGCGGGGGAGAGTGCGAGAGCAGCGACGACGAGCGAAGTCATCGCCGTGCGCCACCAACGTTGCTGGAACATGGCGTCCTTCCGTTGCCAAGAGATGAGCACAACCTACTGGTCCGCGGCCCCCCTCGTCTCCGCCCCAGGTCTAAGGAGGGCCCGGCGCCCATGGGGTGACGCGAAAAGGGGCCCGGCGACCGTGCCGCCGGGCCCCCTCGGGGTGCTTCAGGTGCCGCTGGTCAGTTCTTGAAGCGGACCATGTTGTTGAGGATCTCCTTCGTGACCCAGCGGTAGGCGTAGCCACCGTCAGCCGCCGGGTAGGCCTCGATCACGCTGGCGGTGATGTAGGAGCGGCAGCCGCCGCGCCCCGTCGTCGCCGTGTCGCATTCGGTGCGCCACGTGCGGCCGTCGGTGCCCTTCCAGGTGCCGTTGACGGCCAGCGGGTTGGTGCCCCACTGCGCCCGCGTCATGTGCGGGAGGTAGGTGAGGTTGTTGAACGCCCACCCGCTGCGCGGCACGAACGAGCCGTCGTCGGCCTGGATCACAGTGGTGGCCCAGATCATCGTGCGGCACCGCACGGTCTGCGAGTAGTCCTCGCAGGCCGTGAACCACTTGCGGCCGTTGACCTCGTGCATGCCCGGCGTGTTGTACACGTCGGCCGGCAGCTCGGCCGCAGGCGACTTCGTGACGGTCACCGTCGGCTTCGCCACCGGCACCGACGGCGTGGGCGTGGGCGACGCCACCGGCGTGTTCTTCCAGCCGAAGGCCGCCGACGTCCAGCTCTGGCTGCCGCCGTCGCCGTCCGCCGCGACGCCCGTGACCTGGATCACGTAGTTGCCGGGCGTGGCCGGGACGAGCAGGCCGGCGTCGTTGGGCAGCTGGCCGTTCCACGTGTACAGCGACTCGAACTCGGAGCGTCCCAGGTGGTCGAAGCTGAGCACCGTGGCGCGGCTGGCGTCGATGGGGTTGCCCTTGGCGTCTGCGCGCAGCACGTCGATGGTCAGCTTCTGCACCGGCACGGCCTGGTGGAAGGCCACCGTCGGCAGGTCCTCGCCGCCCGTGAAGATGCGTCCGGCGTCGACGATCTCGTAGTCGACGTCCGGGTCCACGCACTGGCCCTCGTCCCAGAAGGAGCAGGCGGTGATCTCGACCACCGCCGGGAGGTCCCAGATCTCCGGGAAGATCTCGAGGTTGCCGTAGTCGCCCGCCATGCCGGCGAACGGCACGGACACGGCGGTGGCTCCCTCGTCGGAGGTCAGGTGGACGAAGCCCGAGTACTGGGCGCCCTCCGGGGCCTCCGGGTCCGCGTTGATCGTGACGTCGACGGTGGCCGCGCCGCCGGCGGGCACGGTGACGCTCGGCGCGGAGAAGGACACCTGCGAGGCGAACAGGTTGTAGCCGACGGTGTTCTGCGTGCCGTCGCCCCAGTCCGGATCGGTCTCCAGGTAGGTGCTGAGCGCGTCCTCGTAGGACAGCGCCCAGGTGACGGGGGCGTCGGTGACGTTGGTGATGGTCAGCGTCTCGGTGTGGGCGCCGTCGGCGGATTCGCCGGCGGAGATCTTGCCCGGCGAGACGACGAAGCCGTCCTGCAGTGCCCGGTCGACGCGGATCAGGCCGGCGCCCTGACGGTGGGCCGCGTCGAGGATGCCCTCGTCGGGGAGTTCGGCGATGGCGGCGGGCACGGCGCTGTTCTGCAGCCGGCTGCGGATCTCCGCCGGGGTCATCGACGGCGCGTTCTCCAGCATGAGCGCCACGGCGCCGGCCACGTGCGGTGCGGCCATGGAGGTGCCGGACAGGGTGGCGTAACCGTCGGCCTTCTCCAGCGGGTAGGTGGAGCGGATGGACCCGCCCGGCGCGCCGAGATCCGGCTGCAGGGTCAGGTCTGCGGCCAGACCCCAGGAGGAGAAGTCCGAGATCAGCCCGCCGGTGGGGTTGGGCTGCTGGCTCTCCCCGCCGGTGAACTGGATGGTGGCGGGGAGCGCGCCCACCACGGAGGTGCCCACGGCCTGGGTGACGGTGACCACCGGGATGGTGATGGTCACCTCGCCCTCGACGGTAGCGTTGATGAAGCCGGGCTCGTTGTTGTAGATGACCAGCGCCTCGGCGCCGGCGGCCTGGGCGTTGGCGGCCTTCTGGTGGAAGGTGCAGGTGCCGCGCTGGGCGATGGCCACCTTGCCGGTGAGATCAGCGGCCTCCGCCTCGCAGTTCAGCGGGTCCGTGGTGCGCGCGACCGGCAGGTTGTTCAGCGCCGACGTCGCGTCGGGCGAGCCCGTCGCGCCCAGGAAACCTGCGGAGACGGGGCCGTTGGCCGTGGTGAACAGCACTTCGTCCATGGTCACGTGCGAGTTGTCGAAGGACGCCACGTTGATGGCGAGGCCGGCCGTGCCGGGAGAGCCGATCGTCATGGTGTACCTGTCGCCGGCGTTGCCGGCGGCGTTGACCACCACGACGCCGTTGCGCACGAGGCGGTCCGAGGCCTTGGAGGTTGGGGCCTCCGGCCAGGAGTCGTAGTCGGCGCCGAGGCTCATGTTGACCACGTCCATGCCGTCGGCCTCCGCGCGCTCCAGCGCGTCGAGGATCACCTGGTCGTCCACGGAGCCGTTGCAGCCGAACACGCGGTAGGCGCCGAGGGTGACGCCAGGGGCGACTCCGGTGACCTCACCGTCGGCGCCGACGATGCCGGCCACGTGGGTGCCGTGGCCCTGGCAGTCGTCCGGGCGGCCGTCGGGCTTCGGGACGGGCTGGTAGGAGGTCGACGTCGGGTCGGCGTTGTAGTCGTCACCGACGAAGTCGTAACCGTAGGCCACCCGCGCGCTGGGGAAGGCGGTGGAGCCGTTGGTGCCGCTGCCGCCGAAATCCGGATGGTCGATGTCGATGCCGGTGTCGATGATGCCCACCTTGACGCCCTCACCGGTGAGGCCGAGTTCGGTCTGGGCGATGTCCGCGCCGGTCTGCGCGATGGCGGTGATCAGCCGTGGGGTGACGTCCTGCGGTTCCGGCACGGAGAAGATGCGCACCGGGTGGACGGCCTTGACTCCTGGGAGCTCTGCGTACTGCTCGGCGGTGGCGGTGTCAGCGGTGACGGCCACGCCGTTGAAGAGTCGCTCGTAGTTCCTGATGACGTTCGCGGGGCGGCCCGCGCGGCGCGCCTCCTCGGCGAACGAGCGGTGTTGACGCTGGATCGTCGTGCGGCTGCCGCCGCTGGCGGTGGGCTCGCTCTCGAACTCGACGAACCACTTGGTGGCGTTCAGCCAGCGGGCGGTGCGATCTTCGGCGGCGGCGCTGTCGCGCGGCACACGCAGGTCCGGGTCTCCGGGGTCTGCTGAGGCGGTCAGGGGTGCGAGCCCGACGATGGCCGCAATGGCAACCGTCGCTGCGCGCCTCCAGGTGGAGGGCAGGGGCATGGGTTTCTCCTCGCAATGGTGGTCTGGCTGGCAACCTAGCGGTTCGTCGGGCCAGCCACGCGGCTTCCGGGCAGGTGGTGTCATCGAAGGCATGGCCCGGGGGACGGCTGAATCGGCGGCGGTGTCGTATCCGAAGAGCGATGAGTCACGGTTTGATAACAAACCCTGCATCAATCGTGGAGGAGTGCTAGCGTTAACATCGTCGTTCAGAGAGCCGCATAGTTGCGGGATTTCCGGCGAAAGTACGAAGGAGTACACGTGAGCAAACTTCTTGAGCTGAAGAACGTCAGCAAGACGTTTCCAGGCGTCAAAGCGTTGCAGAACGTCCATTTGGACCTCAACGCCGGCGAGGTGCTGGGCCTGTGCGGCGAGAACGGTGCCGGCAAGTCCACGCTGATGAAGATCCTGACGGGCATCTACACGCCGGATCCGGGCGCGGAGATCTGGCTGCAGGGCCAGAAGGTCACCGTCCGCGACGTGAACCACGCCCGTGATCTGGGCCTGAGCATCATCCACCAGGAACTCAACATGGTGCCGGACCTCACCGTCGCCCAGAACCTGTACCTCGGGCGCCCCGGCAGCAGCAAGGGCGGCTTCGTCGACGACAAGGCACTCAACCGCGAGGCGAGCGAGCTCTTCGAACGCCTCGGGATGAGCATCCGCCCCACCTCCCGCGTCGGCGACCTCTCGGTGGCCCGGCAGCAGATGGTGGAGATCGCGCGCGCCCTGTCGTTCGAGTCCACCAAGATCCTGATCATGGACGAGCCCACCGCGGCGCTGACCATCTCGGAGACCGACGCCCTGTTCGGCATGATCCGCGACTTCGTCACCCCGGAGACCGGCCTGATCTACATCTCGCACCGCATGCCGGAGATCGAGGAGATCACCGACCGGGTCTCGGTGCTGCGCGACGGCCAGTACATCGGCACCGTCACCACCGACGAGGTGGAGATGCGCGAGATCATCTCGATGATGGTGGGCCGCGAGGTCTCGGGCGACGCGCGACCCCGCACCACCGTCGACAGCGACGAGGTGCTGCTCAAGGTGGAGAACCTCAACACCAGGAAGCTCCTCCACGACATCAACTTCGACGTGCGCAAGGGCGAGGTGCTCGGCTTCGCCGGCCTCGTCGGCGCCGGCCGCACCGAGGTGGCCCGGGCCGTGTTCGGCGCAGACCCCCGCACCTCCGGCGACATCCACGTGCACGGCAAGAAGATCAACATCCGCTCCGCCGCAGACGCGGTGCGCGCAGGCATCGGCTACCTCTCCGAGGACCGCAAGACGTACGGCCTGCTGCTCGAGCAGGACATCAAGTACAACGCCGTGCTCGCCGCCATGAACGACTTCAGCATCGGCGGGTTCGTCCTCGACGGCAAGATCCGCACCGTCGGCAAGGAGTTCTCCGACAAGCTCAGGGTCAAGACGCCGTCGGTCAACCAGCTCCTCGGCAAGCTCTCCGGTGGCAACCAGCAGAAGGTCGTCATCGCGAAGTGGCTCGTGCGTAACTCCGACATCCTCATCTTCGACGAGCCCACCCGAGGCATCGACGTGGGTGCCAAGGAGGAGATCTACGACCTCATCGAACAGTTGAGCGCCGCGGGCAAGGCCATCATCGTCATCTCCTCCGAACTGCCGGAGGTGCTGCGCGTCTCGCACCGCATCGTCGTGATGGCGCACGGACACATCACCGGCATCCTCGACAACGAGGACGCCACCCAGGAAAGCATCATGGAGCTCGCCACCCTCGGCAAGGCTCAGTTGAAAGGAACCGCAGCGTGAGCACTCAAGCCACCACCAAGCAGACGACGAGCCCCGTCCAGGGCTACCTGAAGTCGTCGCTTCAGCAGATTTTCGTCTTCCTCGCGCTGGTCCTGATCTACATCGTCTTCATGCTCGTGGCGCCCAACTTCGCCACGCTCGGCGTCGCGCTGGACATCGTCTCCCAGTCGGCCTACGTCGGTGTGATGGCGTTGGGCGCGACCTTCGTGATCGCGACGGCCGGCATCGACCTCTCGGTCGGCACGGGCATGAGCCTGGTCGCCGTCGCGGCGGGCGCGTTCCTCGCGGCCGACCCGTGGCTGAACCTGCCGCTGGGTGCGGGCCTCGCGTTGACCATCCTCGTGGGCGCGTTCATCGGCCTGATCAACGGCTTCAACATCGCCTTCCTCGGCCTACCACCGTTCATCGCCACGCTGGCGATGATGATGGCGGCCCGCGGCCTGGCGCTCGTCGTGTCGGACAAGCAGACCATCAGCATCAAGAACCCGCAGTACACCTGGCTGTTCAACGGCGAACTCATCCCCGGCCTCAAGAACGCCATCTTGTGGTTCATCCTCTTCGCGATCATCGCCGGCGTCATGCTCAACAAGACGCTGCTGGGCCGCTACGCCATCGCCATCGGCTCCAACGAGGAGGCCACCCGCCTCTCCGGCGTCAACGTGCGGTTCTGGAAGACGATGGTCTACGTCACCGCCGGCGTCTTCATGGCCTTCGGCGCCATCCTCTACTCGTCGCGGTTCGGCTTCGTCCAACCCGCTGAAGGCGTGGGCTTCGAGCTCAACGTCATCGCCGCCGTCGTCATCGGTGGCACCTCACTCGTCGGTGGCCGTGCCAACATCATCGGCACCGTCGTCGGCGCACTCATCATGGAGACCCTCCGCAAGGGCCTCCAGATGATGGGCATCGCACAGGAATGGCAGCTCGTCGCCACTGGCGTCGTCGTCCTGCTGGCCGTGTTCATCGACAACGTCCGCCGCGCCAGAGCTGCTGCGGTCTGACCCGCCCCCCGTCCACCACTCACGCACAACAACCCCCTGTACCGGGAGGGCGGTCCTCCCAACAACCGAAAGGAACCGCTATGCGCATGTTGCGCTCCGCACTGGCTCTCGGAGCCGTGCTCAGCCTGGGCCTCACCGCCTGCGGCACGTCCACCTCCACCGAGACCGAAGCTCCCGCCCCGGCAGAGGAGACCAGCGCTTCGGCACCCGCGGAAGAGACCTCGGCCCCGGCTGAGGAAGAGTCCCCCTCCGAATCCGCTTCTGAAGAAGCCCCTGCGGACGGCGATGTCCCCAAGGGCGACGGCACGCAGACCATCTACCTCGTCTCCAAGGGCTTCCAGCACCGCTTCTGGCAGGCCGTGAAGGAAGGCGCTGAGCAGGCCGGCGAAGAGCTGGGCTACAAGGTTCAGTTCGTCGGCCCGCAGGACGAGACCCAGGTCACCGAGCAGCTCAACCAGCTGAAGACGGCCCTGGACTCCAAGCCCGCCGCCATCGGCTTCGCCGCCCTCGACTCGGGTGCCGCTTCGGATCTCCTCAACGAGATCGAGGCTGCGAACATCCCGATCATCGCCTTCGACTCCGGTGTCGACTCCGACATCCCGCTGACCACCGTCTCGACCGACAACACCGCAGCCGCTGAGAACGCCGCTGAGCACATGGTCGAACTCATCGGTGGCTCCGGCCAGGTTGGCCTGATCTGCCACGACCAGACCTCCGCCACCGGCAAGCAGCGTTGCGACGGCTTCCAGAACTGGATCAAGGACAACGCTCCTGACGTCACCGTTCTCGAGCCCCAGGTTGCCGGCGCGGTCGACCTCGCCGCCAACACCGCCAAGTCCATGATCCA
This sequence comes from Tessaracoccus sp. ZS01, assembly GCF_022342445.1. Taxonomy (NCBI): domain Bacteria; kingdom Bacillati; phylum Actinomycetota; class Actinomycetes; order Propionibacteriales; family Propionibacteriaceae; genus Tessaracoccus; species Tessaracoccus sp. ZS01. The sequence goes on from NZ_PQFE01000020.1 coordinate 24,505, forward strand.
GGCCAACACCGAGCTCAAGGGCATCTACGGCACCAACGAGGCCGCCGCCACCGGCGCCATCCAGGGCGCCAAGGAATCCGGCGCTGACGTCGTCGTCGTGGGCTTCGACTCCGGCAAGACCCAGATCGAGGCCATCAAGTCCGGCGACCAGGCCGGCGCCGTGACCCAGGCCCCCGTCAAGATGGGCTACGAGACCGTCGTCGCCGCCATCAAGGCCATCAACGGACAGGAGCTGCCGAAGGTCATCGACTCCGGCTTCGCCTGGTACGACGCCTCGAACATCGAGGATCCCGAGATCGCCGCCAACCTCTACGAGTGATGCGTGAGGGTGGGCCCGCCCGGGCCCACCCCACCTCATGAACAATCCCTAGGGGCGCCTGTCCGCGTTTGCCTGCCTCGCGTGGGACACGCAGACAGGGGCCCCTTTTCATCCGACGCAGCCACCCGGCCGCCTGCGCGGAGCACACCGTGCCGGAAACCTGAACCACTAGTAACGAACAAAGAAGGTGTGATTCGTGACCAACTACCCGAAGATCGGTATCCGTCCCATCATCGACGGCCGGCGTAACGGCGTGCGCGAGGCGCTCGAGGACCAGACGATGGGTATGGCGCTGCGCGTCAAGGAACTCTACGAGTCTGAGCTGAAGTACCCCGACGGGACCCCCGTCCAGGTGGTCATCGCCGACTCGACGATCGGCCGCGTGCCGGAGGCCCAGGCCGCCGCCGCGAAGTTCAAGGCCGAGAACGTCGGCCTCACCCTCTCGGTCACGCCGTGCTGGTGCTACGGCTCCGAGACCATCGACATGGACCGCACCATGCCGCACGCGATCTGGGGCTTCAACGGCTCCGAGCGTCCGGGTGCCGTCTACCTGGCCGCCGCGCTGGCCGGCCACGCACAGCTGGGCATCCCCGCCTTCGGTATCTACGGCGAAGAGGTGCAGGACGCCGACGACGAGTCCATCCCGGCCGACGTGCGTCAGCGCCTGCTGGACTACGCACAGGCCGGCCTCGCCGTCGCCTTGATGCGCGGCCAGTCGTTCCTCTCCATCGGTGGCGTGTCCATGGGCATCGCCGGCTGCGTGGTGAAGGAGGAGTTCTGGAACTACTGGCTGGGCATGCGCAACGAGTACATCGACATGGTCGAGATCGAGCGTCGCATCAACCTGGGCATCTACGACAAGGACGAATACGAGATTGCGTACACGTGGGTGCGCGAGAACCTCAAGCAGGGTGAGGACTTCAACCCCGAGGAGTGGCAGCGCTCCGCCGAGGACCACGAGAAGTGGTGGGAGTGGAGCACCAAGATGGTGCTCATCGGCCGTGACCTGATGATCGGCAACCCGAAGCTCGCCGAGATGGGCTTCGAGGAGGAGGCCGTCGGTCACGGCGCGCTCGTCTCCGGCTTCCAGGGCCAGCGTCAGTGGACCGACTACCTGCCCAACGGCGACCTGATGGAGACGCTGCTCAACACGCAGTTCGACTGGAACGGCAAGAGGCAGCCCCTCATCCAGGCCACGGAGAACGACAACCTCAACGGCGCGTCGATGATGTTCAACTACCTGTTGACCAACACGGCGCAGATCTTCTCCGACGTGCGCACCTACTGGAGCGCCGACGCCATCGAGCGCGTCACGGGCCACCGTCCCGAGGGTCGCGCAGCGGCGGGTGTCATCGACCTGCGCAACTCCGGCGCCACCACCCTCGACGGCACGTTCGCCGCCAAGGACGCCGACGGCAACCCCTGCATCAAGCCCTGGTGGGAACTCAGCGACGACGACATCCAGGCGATGATCGACGAGACGACGTTCCATCCTGCCAACACCGGCTACTTCCGCGGCGGTGGCTTCTCGACGCACTTCCGCTCCGCCGGTGAGGTGCCCGTCACGATGACGCGCATCAACTGGGTCGACGGCCTCGGCCCGGTCATGCAGATCGCCGAGGGCTACACCGTCGAACTGCCCGACGAGGTGGCCAAGACCATCGAACTGCGCACGGATCCCGGGTGGCCCACCACCTGGTTCGTGCCGAACCTGACGGGCGAGGGTGCCTTCACCAGCGTCTACGAGGTCATGAACGCCTGGGGCGCCAACCACGGCGCCATCTCGTACGGTCACATCGGCCACCAGCTGATCACGCTGGCGTCGATGCTCCGCATCCCGGTGAACATGCACAACGTGGAGCGCGAGCGGATCTTCCGCCCGAAGAACTGGCTGGGCTTCGGCACGGCTGACCTCGAGGGAGCAGACTTCCGCGCCTGCGCCCAGTTCGGCCCGATGTACAACTAGTAGCGCTGTTGGTTCCCTGGGCCGGCCGTGCGCGGCTGGCCCAGGGAACGCGCACCACCATCCAGGAGGAGAGAAGTGTCCACCGTCACCGCCCTTGCGGTTGATCTCGGGTCGTCGACCGGGCGAGTGATCGCCGGCACGTTCCGCGACGGCCGCATCGAGGAAGTCGAAGTCCGCCGCTTTCCCCACGAGGCGCGGATGCGCGACGGGTACCTCTCCTGGGATCTCGATGTCATCTGGGGCGAGGTGGTCGAGGGGCTCCGCGACGCCGTCGCCCGCTTCCCCGACGCGGTGAGCGTCTCCGTCGACACCTGGGGAGTCGACTACGTGGCACTCGGCGACGACGGCGCGGCGCTGACTCCCGGCCGCGCGTACCGCGACGAGCGCACGATCCGCACCCATGAGGCCTTCCGTGAGCGCCTGTCCGACGAGGCCCTGTGGGCCGCCACCGGTATCGCGCCGGCCACCATCAACACCGCGAACCAGCTGTTCGCGCTCCTTCAGGAGGAGCCGGAGGTGGTGGCCAGGACGTCGCAGATCCTCCTGCTGCCTGACTACTTCACCTATCTGCTGTCCGGCGCCCGCGGCTGGTCGCGTTCCCACGCGTCGTCGTCGGCGCTGATCCGCCCAGGCGCCCACGAGTTCTCCGACGAGGTGTTCGAGGCGCTGGGCATCCCGCGCTCGTGGGTGGGCGACGTGACGAGCGAGCTCAACGTGGTGGGCCGGTGCATCGTCGAGGGGCTCGAGCAGCTCACCGTGGTGCGCGCCGGTGCCCACGACACCGCCTGCGCCGTGCACGCGCTGCAGCGCGACGTGAGCCAGGACTCGTACTTCCTGAGCTGCGGCTCATGGTCCGTGCTGGGCGTGCTGCGCGACGAACCGCTGCTCTCCGACGAGGCCCGCGCGCTGGGCCTCACCAACGAGGCGCGCGCCGACGACGGCCTGCGCCCCCTGTTCAACATCACCGGCCTGTGGATCCTGCAGGAACTCCAGCGAGACTGGGAGCAGCAGGGTCGCACCCACGACATCGTGGAGCTCATCCGGCGGGCCGAGGCCTCACCGTCGCTGGGTGCCACCATCAACCCCGACGAGCCGCAGTTCGTGCTGAAGGGCGGGATGGAGAGGCGGGTGCTGGAGGCGCTCGCTGCCCAGGGCGTCGCCGTCGACGACCTCGACGAGGGGGCGGTCACGCGGGTGGTGTTGGAGTCGTTCGCGGCGCGCTACGCCCGCGGCATCGCCGACCTCGCCGCCCTCACCGGAACTCCCGCCACGCAGTTGAACCTGGTGGGGGGCGGGTCGCGCAACAGGTTGTTGTGCCAACTGACCGCCGATGCGCTGGGGGTGCCGGTGATCGCGGGGCCAGTGGAGGCCTCCGTGCTCGGCTCGCTGCTGGCGCAGTTGGAGATCATGGGCCACCTGGACCCGGCCAACCGCAACGACGTCATCGCCAGCACCGCCCGTACCGAGACCTTCGGGCCGCGGTCATGAGGGCCGGGCAGCAACGCGCCAACCTGCGAGACATCGCCGAAGCCTCCGGCGTCTCCATCCAGACCGCCTCCCGCGTGGTGCGGGGCGTCGACGTGGTGGCCGAGGCCACCCGCGCGCGGGTGCTGGAGGCCATCGAGCGGCTCAACTACCAGCCCAACCTCGCCGCCCGCTCCCTGTCGGCGGCGCGCACCGGCTCCGTGCACATCATCGACGCCGTGCCGCTGTTCCACGGACACGCCACGTCGTTCGTCGCCATCTGCCAGGCGCTGTCCAACCTCGAGTTGCACACGTCCACCTCCGTGTTCGGATCGCCGGACATCGACCATCGGGAGCTGCACCACCTGGTGCCGGTGAGCGCCGACGGCGTGATCGTGCTCGGCGGGCGGGCGGAGTCTCGGCCGTGGATCGACACCATCGCCAGCCGCCTCCCGACGGTGTGCGTGGGCGAGACGAAGGACCTCCCGTCGCCGGCCGTCGGCGTGGCTGTGGACCACCGGGCGGGGGCGGTGGCCGCTGTGGACCACCTCATCAGCCGCGGTGCGCAGCGGATCCTGCACGTGGCCGGTCCGCAGGACTGGATCGACGCGCAGGAGCGCCTGGAGGGCTACAAGTTGGCCATGGGCAAGGCGGGCCTGGAGCCCACCGTGCTGTTCGCCAACTCCTGGGACGCCTCCGCCGCGGCTGCCCTGGTGCCGGACCTGCCGCCGGACGTCGACGCGATCTTCGCTGCCAACGACCAGTTGGCGCTCGGCACGATGTCGGCGCTGCAGCTGGCTGGCCGCCGGGTGCCCGGCGACGTGCGGGTCGTCGGCTACGACGACGTGCCGGGTTCCGAGTGGTTCCTGCCCGGCCTCACCACCGTGCGGCAGGACTTCTTCACGATGGGGGAGCAGGCCGTGAAGGCGTTGAACCTGTTGTTGAACGGCGAGCCTGCGGAGTCGTCGTTGATCACGCCCACGCTGATCGTCCGCGACAGCACGTAACCACCCGAAAGGAAGCCCCATGCTCAACGGCCCCATGATCCACCCCGAGCTGCTGAACGCGCTCGGCCGCGCCGGTCACGGCAGCAAGATCCTCATCACCGACGGCAACTACCCCCACGAGACGGGCGCCAACCCGCGCGCCCGCCGCATCTACCTCAACCTCGCGCCCGGGCTGCTCAACGTCTCGCAGATCCTGGACGTGCTGAAGCAGGCCGTCCCCATTGAGCAGGCCGGCATCATGGTGCCCGCCGCCGACGCCCCGCCGGAGCTGCGCCCCGACAAGATCGACGCCCACGACGAGTACAAGGCGGCCCTGCCCGGCGTCGAGTTCGTGGAGATCTCCCGTTGGGACTTCTACGACGAGGCGAAGAAGGACGACGTCGGCATCGTGATCGCCTCGGGCGAGCAGCGCATCTACGCGAACCTGCTGCTGACGATCGGTGTTCGCCAGTAGTCGCTGGTTGACGCGGAGAGCGATGTCAGGCCAGGTTGCCGGAGACCTCCGGGAACAACGGAGGCGTCCGCGCATCCACCCACGCCACCAGCGCGTGGAAGGCCTCGGTGTCCTCCGCGTCGATGCCGTCGCCCCGGACCACCTCGTGGGAGCGCCTGCCGACCGCGATCCAGAGGCGCGCCGTGATGCCATCCGCGACCGGTGAGTCAGGCAGGGAGTTGGGGATGGTGAAGAAGTCCGCCTCTGTGATGAGGTGGCGGAGCTCATCATCCTCAGCCTTGGTCAGCTGGTAGCTGTCGGTCTCGTAGGAGGTGGATCGGCCGGCGATACCGCCGGAGACCGAATAGCGCAGCCTGATCTCGGTGTCGGGACGCGGGTTGTCCCCTCGGGCCCGGCGCACATTGCCCTGCTGATCGGCGTGGTAGGTGAAACCGTCGCCCAACCGGATGAGGTAGCCCGGCGTGACCACGTCCGCGCACGCGTCGTCGTCTTCGGCGAGGCCCAGGCACGAATCGGGCCAGTCCCGCGCCTCCATGCCCTCCAGCGCGACGCCCTCCGTGGGGATCCGCAGGAGGTTGGCGGCATTCTCGATGGCGGCAGACAGTGCGACGACGGCGGGGTGATCAGCGGCGGTCATGGTGCGCTCCTAGCTGGGCGGGGTTGACGCTTCCAGGCGGTCAAGCGAGCCTAAGCCACCGGCCCCCGGCAAAGGAAGAGGGTTCGCATCTGCCTCATGTGCGCATGCTCCCGGTTAGGGTGGGAACACCCTCGCCAAGGGAGAAGGAGGACCCGCCATGCCCATCCCCACTCCGGACACCGAGTCTCTAGATTTCACCACCCTGGCCCAGGCCGACGACGGCCCCCGCGACCCCGTTTCGACGGTGCTGCGTGACCACGCTGCCTTCGTTGAGTTCTTCGATGGTGAGCCGCCCATGGAGCACCCGGTCGACTGGGACACGGAGGTGGTGACGGTTGTCGCGCTGGGCCCACGCGGTCACGGAGCCGGTGTCGCCATTGCGGAGATTCAGCTGCACACCCTGGGGATCCGCGGCGGCACGGTGGATGTGTACTTCCGCGAGGTGGCCGGCGAGGTTGACGACGCCACGGTCACCTACCCCTTCCACGCCGTCCGGTCTACTACCTTCGGTCACGCGTTCTTCCACCCCGTCGGGCCCGCCGACGTCCCAGCGGGCCTGTTCCGCGACTGGCGTGGCCCCATCCGCACCGACGACGACGGGGTCGGTGTCTACGTCCCACGGGAGGAGGCTCCGCTGTCACGCTCGGTGGCGGGATTCGCGGTGGACGGCAGCGGCTCCTTCGTCGCCGTGGACGACGCCCCCGGTGATGGCCCCGTCGAAGTCCCAGGACACTGGCGGCCCGCCGGGGACGGGGTGAGCGTCGAGCTCGAAGACGGCCGCGCCTTCACCCTCCATGTGGTGTCGGTGGACGAGCATGAGCTGCGCGCCCGAATCCATGGCGTCAGTCGGCCAGCACGATGACGAGTTCCGTGCGCATCGACTCCGGGTCAGCCTCGGGGGTGGGCTCGGTCAGGTAGATCTCCCAGAAGGGAAGCCCTGCCTTCCTGTGGGCAGACTCGACCTTCTCGAGGAAGACGCCCCAGGCCTCGCCCAGCCGGCTGTAGGAGCCGACGTGCGAGACCGTCGCGATGTTGCCGCCCGGAAGGACCGAGCCGTGGAGCGAGGCCCCGGATGGGGTTGTGACAGCGGTGGTCAGGGGGCGGTCGACCGGCACCCCCACCTCGAAGGTCGCATTCACTCCGGGCATCTGCTCGTAGAGGGTGAACACCGGGCCGACCGGCTGGAGCCCCTGAGCCTCCAGCGCGGGGAACAGCGCGGACACGGCGCCGTCCATCGCCTGGGACATGGCGGACAGCGGATAGTCGGTGAACTTCTGCACCACGGTGGGGATCTCCGCCACCTCCAGGAACTCCACATCGGTGCGGGCAGGGCCCGTGTAGTACGGGGCCGGGTGGGCTTCAGTCATGATCTTCCCCTCATTGGGATTCGAGCCGACGAGACGGCGTCGGCCCGCGTGGCCAGCAACTTTACCCGCGCGGATTGCGCGTGAACAGGCTTCTACCCACGCTCACTGCTCCACCCTCACCTCGATGGTGTGGTGCCCCGATGCACCGTCGGGCGCGACCGGTGTGCGCACGTCGGTCTGCGTGTCCCCCAACCCGTCGCTGGCCCGCACCGCGATGGTGTGGGACCCGGGCGTCGCGTCCCATTCGTAGACCCACTGGCGCCACGTGTCGACGCTGAGGCTCGCGGCGAGGCGCGCCTCCTTCCACGGGCCGCCGTCGATGCTGACCTCCACCATCTCGATGCCGCGCGTTGGTGCCCATGCCACGCCCGCGATCGGCTGGCGCCCCGCAGCCACGCTGGACCCCGGGCGGGGGACGTCGACCCGGGACTGCGTCTTGATGGGACCCTCGCGCGCCCATCCGCGGGGGATCCAGTACCCGGCCTCGGCCTCGAAGGTGGTCAGTTCGATGACGGACAGCCACTTGGTGGCCGAGACGTACCCGTAGAGGCCGGGCACCACGAGGCGGGCCGGGAAGCCGTGGAGGGCCGGGAGCGGCTCGCCGTTCATCCCCAGGGCCACCAGCGCGCCACCCTCCATCGCGGTCTCGGTGGGGAAGCCTGCGGTGAACCCGTCCACCGATCTGCTCAGCAGTTGGGTGGCGCCGTCCTGCACCCCGGCGCGCTCCAGCAGGGCCCGGAGGGGCACGCCCTGCCACCGGGCGTTTCCGACCAAGCCTCCGCCCACCTCGTTGGAGACGCAGGTCAGCGCGATGTCGGTTTCGACGTGCGGCATCGCCAACAGATCGTCGTAGGTCAGGGTGAACGGGCGATCCACCAGGCCGCGGACCTCCAGCGACCATTGCTCCGGATCGACCTGGGGAATGGAGAGGGCGGTGTCGATCCTGTAGAAGTCGTCGTTGGCGATGTACAGCGGAGTCAGCCCGGGGAGCGCCAGGTCCGCATCAGGTGGGGCCGGCGGAGCGGGCGTCGCCGGTACGGGCAGCCGCAGCAGCGCGCGGATCTCCTCTACGCGGCGCGACGACGTGAGCCACCGGCCGGCCGCTGCTGCGGTACCGGCGATGGCCACCGCGATTCCGACCGCCTGCAGGAACGCTCGGCGTCCGGGCCGTGCCTCTCCGCGGCCGACGGGGCCCGGCAGGGCGGCAGACCGCGCTGACGCGGCGCGGGTGAGGATCACTAGGGCGATGATCCCGCTGGCCGCGCCGGCCAGGCCCGCCGCCATGACGGCCCAGGCGGTGGAGCGCTCGTCCCCGATGGCAGCGACGACGCCCACCAGGGCGAAGACTGTCAGCCCGGCAGAGGCCAACGGCAGGCTTCGACGGGCCACCCATCCCAGCCCTGCACCCACGAGGAGGGAAACGGCCAGAATCCCGACGATGAGAACGGGCTTGTCCGCAGTGCCGAGGATCGCGATGGCCGATCGTTCCAGCCAGCCCGGGACGAGATCGATCACGGTGTCGCCCACGGCCTCCACCAGCGACCGGCCGCCGGGCAGGAGCGCGCCCACGAGTTCGGAGGTGCCGAGCGCGACGGCGGTGGCCGCGGCGCCCGCGATTGCCGAGTCCCGAAGGGTCGGCGTGGGCGCCCCGCCGGGGGTGCCTGTTGGGAGGCCGTTCACATCACGAGTTTACGAGGCGCCGCGTAATCGGGGTTGTCTTGATCGGCGTCTTAGCCGCTTTCGGGGTCCCGTGGTTTGGTGGCCGAGCGGAGACGTCGTCGACATTCGCCGTCGATGGACCACTACTTTGTTCCTCATGGTTGAGGATGCGGCCCGGGTGGACGTCAAGCGGATGCGGCTGCGCTATGCGGGCACCTGCTCAAGCTGCGGCTCGGCATTGAGTGCGGGCACGACCGCGGACTACGACCGGTCTACCAAGACGGTGGCCTGCGTGACGTGCCCACCCCAGGCTCCACTGCGCCAAACAGATCCCACTGCTCCGGGAGTGCTTGTCGACGAGACCATCGCAGCCGTCGCAGCTGCTGCGGTTCGTCCAGGGCCTGACGTGGAGAAGGTGCCCTCGTTGGGGGTGGTTGATGGGCAGGGCGGCGCATCTGCGGCTGCCGAGTACCAGCGGCGCCATGCGGCCCGGGCCGAGCGGGTATTGGGCAACCACCCGCGTATGGGGCGGTTCCTGCTGGCGGTCTTCGACGACCCTCAGTCGACGCGGGCCTGGTCGGTGGGCGCTGAGGGCGAGCGGATGCTCGGTGGCATGCTGGCGTCCATGGCTGCGGACTCGCTGCGTGTGCTGCACGATCGCCGCATTCCCCGGACCAGGGCGAACATCGATCATCTGGTCGTGTGCCCCAGCGGGGTGTTCGTGGTGGACGCCAAGCGCTACCGCAACGCCCGGCCAGCGCTACGAGTCGAGGGAGGCTTGCTGAGGCCACGGACCGAGTCGTTGACCGTCGGGGGGCGAGACCGGACAGCGCTGGTGACGGGGATGCAGAAGCAGGTAGACCTGGTCCGCGCGGCCCTGGCCGAGCGGCCAGAAGTACCAGTGCGGGGTGTGCTGTGTTTCGTTGACGCGGACTGGCCGCTGCTCGGCGGCGCGTTCACCGTCAACGAAGTGGCAGTGATGTGGCCCAAGAAGCTCAAGTCGCTACTGACCGAACGCGGACCGCTGGACGAAGCGCAGATCGCGGACCTCCAGTGGCAACTCCACGAAGCCTTCCCGCGCCAGAAGCAGGCACCACCAGGTGAGTGAGCACTCGCCGACGGCGGCGGTGCGGGCGGTCGTGCCGGGGTGCCAGGCAAGCCGCAGAGGTCTCCCTCGCGCACCGCTGCAGATCCGTGCCTACTCGCGGTGACGCAGGATGTTCACGACATGACCGTCTTGTGTTCGTACCAAGAAGCGGCGGACGCCCCACGGCTCGGTTGTGAGCGGGTGAACGATCTCGTACCCGCGACGAACGGCTTCGGCGTAGGCCTCATCGACATCGTCAACGGCGATCGAGATGGCTGGGGCATCGGACGCAGCGCCGTCTCGAGTGAGCAACTGTAGGTTGGCGCCCGAGGGAGCAACGTAGCGGGTCACCCAATCCAGGCCCAGGTCTTCGCGACGCAGACCCAGGTAGTCGCCGTAGAAGTCGTCGGCTGCGGTGATGTCCTTGACCAGCACGTCCGGAATGATGCGCACTACCCTCATGTTTGCGAGTGTGCCACTACTGGGAGACTGTTACGAGAGCCGGGCCAGGGGGTGCTCATCGGCAGCAACCGGCGGCGACGCTGACGAAGCAATCTTCCGGTACAGCACCTCGAGTTGATCTGCCGCCTCCGGCGCGAACCGGACCGTGTAGGTCACTGGCCGCGCAGGGACACGAGCCGCGCACGGACCTCGCCTACAGACAGCGCACCATCCGGGTCTGCCCGCAGCCTGTCATAGGCTGGAGCAACCTGCTCCAGAAGCCAAGCGTCGACCGCGCGAGTTGGTTACCGGCGTTCGTAGATGTCGCGGCGGTGGCCGATGGCAACGACGAGGACGAGCAGCACGTTGTCATGGATCTCGTAGACGATCCGATAGTCACCGGTCCGGACACGCCACTCACCGTCACCGCCAACCAGCTTCTTGGCACCGCTAGGGCGCGGTCCGCTGGCAAGCAGTTCGATCGCCGCCTGGACCCGCCGCTGGGCGCCCCTGTCCAACTTGCGTAGCTGTCGAACCGCAGCGGGCGCGACCTCGATCCGGTAGCTCATGCCAGGCCGAGGTCTGCCTTGACCTGCTCCCAGGGGATCGCCGACTCGCCATCGACCATCTCGGTACGTGCCGCACGGGCGGCCTCGAGGTCGGCCAGGTCTTCCGCGGCCGCGATGAGCCGATCCAGGTCGTCGGCGTCGATGACCGCGGCCACCCGCTGCCCGCGACGGGTCAGATAGACCGGGTCGTGCCCGACCCGGGCCGCGTCCACGACATCGGCGAGGCGGGCCCGGGCGTCGCTCACAGTCATCTCAGTCATGACACCCAGGATAGCCGCTGGAACAGCCGAATCGTACAACTCAGCGGCTCCAGTCCCCAGAACGAACGAGACTCTCGGCAGTTGTGGACGTTCTCGACTTGGCATGGGCATGAACAAGCCGGGCCTGCGGTGGTACGACGCGCGAAGGGCGGAGTCCACGCGATACGCCGCTTTCGAAGGTCATGAACCCTGTGAGTTCCCCTGCGACGCCCCGATGAAAGGCCAGACCCTCAGAGCGTCAAGGCTCCAGCTATGTAGGCGTGCGGGCCTCCTCAAATATGGATGCCCGTGCATCTACATAGTTGGAGGTTTTCCATCGCCGGCCCCAGCGACTAAACCCCATACTTGGGCCAACGCGTCGTAACAGGTATGGAGGTACTCGTGTTCGAAGCCCAGCCCACCGTCGACGAGACGGCAGTGGGTTTCGACTCGTTCGTCCGCGCCCGCCGCGCTGATCTCTGGCGGGCCGCGTGGCTGCTCACTGGCGACCGCGACAAGGCCGACGACCTGGTCCAGACCGCCCTCGGGCGCACCTACGGCCGCTACACCGTGCTGGCCAACGACGCCAAGTTCGAGGCCTACGTCCGCACCACCATCTACCGCACCTATGTGTCGTGGTGGCGGCGGAAGTGGAACGCCGAGCTGGCGTCGGACGACCTGCCCGACAGCCCGACCGCCAGCGCAGACCAGGCGGTCAGCATGGACGTCGTCCGGGCCTTGGCCGCGCTGCCGAAGATGCAGCGCGCGGTGATGGTGCTGCGGTTCCTGGAGGACCGCACGGTCACCGAGGTCGCGGAGCTGCTCGACATCGCCGAGGGCACCGTCAAGGCACACACCTCCCAGGGGCGCGCGGCTCTGCGCGCTTCGCTTCACCTGTCCGAGGAGGAACGGTCATGAGCGACGACCAGCTGTCCGAGATGTTCAAGCGCGACCTGCCCCGCCCGGGCGACGGTGCCTGGTCCGAGGATGCCCGCCGTCGCGCGGGTCGCCGTCGGGTGACCGTCGGCACGCTGGCCATGGTGGCCGCGCTCGCCGTCGTGAGCCCGTTCGCGTTGCAGTTGGTGAACAAGTCCAACGACACCGCGGTGCCTGCGCCCGTCGGCACCGAGCCGGTGGCGACTGCAGCCGAGGACCGCGAGGCCGCGTGTTCCGGGGCGGACCAGTCCACAGCCAACGAGTTTCCGGAGGAGGCCGTCCGGCTGTGGCTGTGCGACGAGCCGGGTGAGATCGGCTTCTCCCGCACCGGGCCGCAGGACCCGCTGACGCAGGGGGTCGATGAGGCCCTGGCCGCATTCCGGGAGCTCCCGAAGGCCGACCCGAACCAGGCCTGCACGATGGAGTACACGCTCACCTACGTCGTGGTCGCCGAGGCGGCCGACGGCACCATGACGCCCGTGCGTGGCGAGCTGCACGGCTGCCGCAGCGTCGGCAACCGCTCCGGCGGTGACGCGTTCCTCGACACGCTCGCGGGCCTGTGGCAGGCGCAGCGCGCCGAGGGCTCCGCGCCCACGTCCAGCCTCTCGTCGGAGCAGGTCTGCTCGTCCATCGGTGCCATCCTGCCGGCCACGGTCGACGGTGCCACGCAGGGCGCCCTGTGCCGGCCCGACGACGGCACCGGCACCAAGAGCGAGGGCGTCGAGCTGCCGACGGACGTGCTCCAGCGCGTCAAGGACGACGTGGCCGCCAACGCCGTCGACGGCGCCCTGGGCGAATGGGAGCCCACCGCACGGCTGGTGCTCGCCAACGCGTGGGGCGAGTCCGTCACGCTGACCCGCTTCGCCAGCGGAAGCTACGTGGTGGGCCCCAACCAGGTCTGGCGCCCGAAGGGCGACCTCGCGGCAGAGCTCGACGCCCTCGTCGGCCAGCTCGGGAACCCCGTCACCCAGCAGCCGTACGTGCCGGAGCGGCCGGACTGCACCGCGGCGCGCAACACCGCCGCCGAAACCCCTGCGGTCATCGAGGGCGACATCACCGGCGTCTACTTCTGCTTCGAGAGCCCCGAGGGTGGGCCCCGGCTGATCGCGCCCGGAGGCCTGTACGAGCCGGCGTTCGTGGAGCGCGCGGTGGAGGCGTTCAACGGCCTCCCGGTGCTCGAGGGGGTCTGCGCCCTCCCGTCCGACGGCACCCGGCCCGAGGTGTACGTGGTGTACGCCGGGATGGAGGGCGACGTGGCGGCGGTGCGGGCGGACGGCTGCGGCCCGGCGACGGGCGCGGTCCAGAAGGACGGCGACCTTGTCGGCGTGCTGGTGGACCTGTTCCGCGAACAGACCGGGGATGAGGGCGCCGGGATGTATTACGGCGCGCAGGAGCTGTGCCCGCGGGCCGATTCGCTGGTCCCTTTCAGCCCCGAGGCGGAGGGCGCCACCCAGATCGTGGCCTGCCTCGGCCCCGACGGCGCGCTGCCGGTGGACCTGCCGCAGGAGCTGGTCAAGGCCATCTCCGCCACGTTCGAGAGTGCCCCGCAGCCCGACGACTGGGCCGCCGGCGAGGGCACCTTGGTGTGGGTCAACAAGTACGGCGAGCCCATGACGCTGCTCCGCGGCGAGGACGGCTCGTTCGGTTGGATCGCCGATGGCCCGCGCGTGTGGACCCCGTCGCCGGACGTGCAGGCCCAGCTGGACCGCGTTTTCGGCCTCTAGCCCGGCCCGCCCGGGCGGCCAGGGAACCGCTGGATAGGCTTTCGGCGTCCGACGGCAAGGAGGCCAAGAGGTGGGTTCGACGACGGTGTTCAGGGTGGCCGCAGCGCTGCTCTTCACGACCATCGTGCTGGGTTCGGTGGTGTGCGCGACCGACTCGAGCTCGGCCTGCCCCGCGTGGCCGGTCTGCTACGCCGACCAGGTGGCGCCCCTCCCGCAGTTCGAGTGGCTGAACAACCCCGTCATCGAGTTCGTGCACCGGTTCATCGCCTTCCTTTCCCTGGTGTTCACGGGCTGGGCGGGGTGGCTCGGGCGCCACTCCGCCGACGTGCGGGTCCGGCTGTTCCCTTGGGTGGCGCTGGGCCTGGCCGTCGGCTCGGCGGTGTTCGGGATGATGATCATCCTGTTCACCCTGCCGCTCGGCCTGGCCCTCATCGACGTGGGCGGCGCGATGGTCGCGATGACGATGATGACCATTTCGTCGGCGGCGGTGACTTCCCGGGTCGACGGTGGCTCGCCGTCGGTGCGACGCCTCGGCCTCGGCGCCCTCGTCGTGCTGATCTCCATGCACCTGCTGGGCATCGTCGTGGCGGGCGTGACGTCGGCGGGCACGGGCTCGTTCACGCGCTGCATCAGCTGGCCGCTGTGGCTGGTGCTCGACATCGACAAGTACCCGGCGCTGCAGGTGGCGCGCATCGTGATGGCTGCCGCGGCGCTCGTGCTGATCGCGGCGACGGTGGCGAAGGCCGCGCGCAGCCCCAGGCTGCGCATGCCCGCCGTCGTGCTGGCCGCGCTGACCGTCCTCGAGTTGGCGCTGGGGCTGCTGATCCGCGCCCAGGGGTTGGCGCTCACCCAGACCAACGGCATCAACGCCACGCTCGCGGTGCTGTACACCGCGCTGGCGTCGGGGATCGTGTGGGCGCTGGGCTACGTCACCGGGCGGGCGGGATCCGTCGCCCGACGTTCGCCTGAGCCCACGGTCCCGGAGGCCGTCACGGGATCCGCTTGGTCCACTCCTCGGAGCTGAACTTCGTCTCCACGAGGTGCTTCGCCTTCGCCAGTTCCTCGTCGGAGTAGTCGCGGCGCTGCGTGGAGTAGAGCGACTCGAAGTGCTTCAGGAACGACGCCAGGATCTCGTCGCGGGGCAGCTGGGTCTGCGACCGCAGGGGGTCGACGCGCTTGTTGGCCGACTTCGTGCCCTTGTCGGACATCTTTTCGCGCCCGATGCGCAGCACTTCGAGCATCTTGTCGGCGTCGATGTCGTAGGCCATGGTCACGTGGTGCACGACGACGCCGCCGGTGACCCGTCGCTGGGCGGCGCCGGCGATCTTGCCCTTGTCCGAGGCGATGTCGTTGAGCGGCACGTAGCGCGCGTTGACGCCCAGCTCCTTCAGCGCGCCCATCACCCACTGGTCCAGGAACTCGTAGGAGCGCTCGAAGCTGAGGCCCTCCACCAGCGACACCGGCACCACCAGCGAGTACGTCACGCAGTTGCCGGGCTCCATGAACATGGCGCCACCACCGGTGATGCGCCGCACCACGTTGATGCCGTGCCGGGCGCGGCCCTCGTCGTCGATCTCGTTCTTGTAGCTCTGGAACGAGCCGATCACGACGAGGGGCTGGTCCCAGTCCCAGATGCGGAGGCTGGGGCGGATCTCGCCCTTCGCGAGCTCCGCGGCGAGCACCTCGTCGAGCGCCACGTGCATCCGCGGGTCCATGGAGACGGGGCCGATGACGTCGAACGTGTGGTCTGACCAGTCGGTGGCGTGGCCGAGGGCGCGGCGCACCGCGATGCCCACGGCCTCCGGCGTGAAGCCGATCATCTGCGTCTCGGAGTGCAGCCGCGCGGTGATGGCTTCGGCCATCTCCACCACCGACGACGTGGTGGGCATGCCGAGCAGCGCGCCGTTGATGTCGTCCAGGGCCCCGTCGGGTTCGAGGAAGAAGTCGCCGGAGATGGCCACGCGGCTGAGCCTGTCGCCCTCCTGTTCGACGTCGACCGCCACGAGTTTGCCGCCAGGAACCTTGTATTCGCCACGCATGTCGATGAGCTTACCCACCCGGGGTTGGGGCCCGTGGGGGACGGCGGGCTGGGTGAAGTTGTGCACCAAGTCCGCTGCACAACTTCACTTTGCCTGGTGGGGTGGCGGTCGCGACGGCGGGCTGAGCGAAGTTGTGCACCAAGTCCGCTGCACAACTTCACTCTGCCGGGCAGGTTCGACGGCGGGGCCGACGCGGGGGCGGCCGCGGCGCCCCGACTCAGGCATGTCGCCGGGCCTGTGCACCGAACGGCACCCTCGACGCGTGTTGGGGGTGACATATCGCTCAACCAAGGAGGCACCGTGCATGCCGAAACACTCGCCATCCCGGCTCCGGCCGCGGTTAGGGTGAGCCTTGTGAACGACGAGGTCAGCGAGGCGACCCTCGGCTTCGAGGGGTTCGTGACGCAGCGGGGCAGGGGCCTCTGGCGCGGCGCATGGTTGCTGACGGGCGACTCCCACCACGCCGAAGACCTCGTCCAGACCGCGCTTTCCAAGACCTTCACGCGCTACGGCGACTTCGACAACGACGCCCAGTTCGAGGCCTACGTCCGCACCACCATCTACCGCACGTTCGTGTCGTGGTGGCGCAAGCTCAGTTGGCGCAACGAGAAGGCGGCCGAGTTCGTGGCGGATTCGGCCGCGCCCGAGACACCGCACGGCGTCAACCTCGACCTCGTCCGCGCCCTCGAGGAACTGCCCCGCATGCAGCGCGCCGTGCTGGTGCTGCAGTACTTCGAGGACCTCGCCACCGACGACATCGCCCAGCGCCTGGGTATCTCACCCGGCACCGTCAAGACCCATTCGTACCGCGGCCGCGCCGCCCTGCGCGCCTCCAAGCACCTCGCAGGAAGGGGTGAGTGACATGAACAACGACTTCCATGATCTCTTCAAGCAGTCCGTACCCCAGGCGCCCGCCCCCAACGGCTGGGCCGCCGCCGCCCGCCGCAAGCGCCGCAGCCGCCAAATGGTTGCGGGCAGCCTCTCGGCCGGGGTGGTGATCGCGCTGGGGGTCCCGCTGGCGCTCAACCTGTCGTCGCTTGGGGCCGAGAACCTGGTGGCCTCCCCGGAGCCGACGGTGAGCTCAGCGGCGCCCACCACTTCGCCGGAGGAGACGCCTCAGCCCGCGCCCAGCGTGACCGCGCCGTCGCCGGAGGTGTCGCTCTCGACCCGACGCGACGGCCAGCCCGGAGCCGAGGTCTGCTACAACGAGGTCGACGAGCCGGTGGGCAGCTGGATCAACATCGGCACCATCGACACCGGTGCGGCCCGCGCCTGGCTCTGCACATCCGATTACGGCACGGTCGGCCCGCTGGAGCCGCTCGTCGTGGACGTCGATGGGCTCGTAAAGGCCCTCTACGCCCAGCCGCCGCTGACCGAGGCTGACGCCCCGGAGACCGCGCAGTTCTACACGGTGATCTTCGAGTACGACGACGGCCGCAAGGCCTCCTTCACCGGCGACATCCAGGACTCCACTGAACTGACCGACGGCGAGAACCAGCTGCAGGGGAGCGAGGCGTTCTTCCGCGACGAGATCGAGGCCCGCTGGTTGGCGCAGCGCGTGCAGCTCGGACGCCCCGTGGGCGAGTACGCGCCGGTGCAGGCGTGCCCAGTGACGTTCAACCAGGCGCTGTTCCCGGTCGAGCTGGACGAGGTGGTGGGCGGGTACGCCTGCGCCTTGGAGGCCGGCGAGCCGACGAAGAACGTGGAGTTGCGTGAATCCGTGGCTGCTCAGATCGGGGCGGAGGCCCTGGCCAACTCCGTCCCTACCGAGGCCGCAGGCAGCGACGACGCCGGGCAGCGCACCCTGGTGCTGCGCAACGTGTGGGGCGACGAGCTGCGGCTCGAGCAGCGCGGCGACGGCTACGAGTTCCGCGGCGACGACAGCCTGATGCGCTGGACCCCCTCGGAGGAGTTCGCGGCCGAGCTCGACGCGCTCTTCGCCGGGTGAGCCGCCGGGGCGCCGTCGACGCCCGGCCCGCCGTCGAGGGTGGGGGCTGAGTGAAGTTGTGCAGCGGACTTGCTGCACAACTTCACTCTGCCCAGCCCGGGAGCGCCGCCCCCAGCCGGGCGTTGTTGAGTTGTGCGGCGGACTTGCTGCACAACTTCACTCTGCCCAGCCCAGCCCAGCCCTGCCCAACCCGAGGCGCCGCATCACCCACCCGCCCCGCTCCATCCCAACCGACCGCTTCTCCGTGACAACCTCCCGCGACCCCCACCGCGTCGTTAGGGTGAGGAGGTGGCCATGCAGGGCATCGAAGCGTTCATCGCCCGACGTGGTGGCGACCTCCTCCGCGCCGCGTGGGTGCTCACCGGCGACTCCCAGCACGCGGAAGACCTCCTCCAAACCGCGTTGGCGAAGTCGTTGGGTGCCTACGACACCCTGGCCAACGACCACAAGTTCGAGGCCTATCTCCGCACCACCATGTACCGCACGTACATCTCCTGGTGGCGACGGCTCAGTTGGCGATCCGAGATCCCCAGCGAGGTCCCCGACGACGACCAACCCGCCGCGGACGCCACCGCCGAGCTCCGGCTCGACGTGCTGCGCGCCCTGGCCACCCTTCCCCGCATGCAGCGGGCGGTGGTGACCATGCGCTACGTCGAGGACCGGCCCATCGCGGAGGTGGCCGAGGCGCTGGGCATCAGCCAGGGCGCGGTGAAGAAGTACGCCCATCGAGCGTGCGCCGCCCTCCGGGAGTCGACGCACCTCACGCCCCAGGAGGCTTGAGATGAACGACGACGACATCAGGGACGCACTCAACCGCGCCGCCCCCCATCCCACAGTTCCCGCAGGCCTGCTCCGGGGGGCGCTCCGCCGCCGTCGGCGCACCCGTGGGCTGGTCGCCGCCGGTGCCCTCGCGCTGGCCGGGACGCTGATCCTGCCGCTGGTGCTGAACCTGGGCAACGGCGCCGGGCCCGTGGCCGAGCCCGCCTCCGCGCCGGTGACCGACGCGGTGGCCGAGGTCGCCGAATCCACCCACCCCCCCGTCGAAGAGGCAGCCCCGGAAGCAGAGGGGACGCCCCAGGCCGCCTCCGGCGAGGGGTCCGTCACGGTCTCCCCGGAGTTCGCCGCCACGCGCTCCCTGGAACTGGGCTGGGACGTCATCCAGGCAGCCGATGGCCCCAACCGCGTCGTGTCGCCCTCATCCCTGTCCATGTCGCTGGTGCAGGCGGCCGAGGGAGCCGAGGGGGCATCGCTGGCCAGCATCGACGACACCCTCGGCCTCACCGGCGACTCTCGGGCCGCCTCGTTCGCCGCCCTCCGGGAGCAGCTGCTGCCCTATGACTCCCTCCCCGCAAGCGTCGACGCCGACGACCCGCCCGAGACCCCCGTTGTGCATCAGGCCAGCCGGGTGCTGGCCATCGATTCAGAGCTGAAGCAGCCGTTCCTCGAGCGCATCGCCCTCTTCTACGACGCCCAGGCCGAGTCCACCACCTTCGACGACGCCAAGGCCAACCTCGACGCCTGGGCCACCAAGCACACCGCCGGCCTCATCGAGCAGTCCGCGATCGAGCCGAAACCCGATTTCGTGGCCGTCCTGCAGGATGCCCTGCTGTTCGCAGCCGCCTGGCGCGACGAGTTCCGCTACGAGCAGCCCATCAGTTTCACCACCCCGGCGGGGCCCAAGACGGTGGAGGGGGTCTCGGACGTCCTGCCGGTCGCCTACGCCGAGGGGGAGCGCTGGACGGCCGTGCGGCTCCCGTACGACGACAACCTCGCCGCCGACGTCATCCTCCCGACGGCGGGGGTGGCCCCCGAAAGCCTCACCGTCGAGGAGCTCGAGGCCGCCCGCGGGGCCCTGGATGCCGCCGAGCCCGCGCCCATCAACGTGACCATGCCCACCTTCGACCTGACCGCCAAGACCGACCTCCTGAACGCGCTGCCCCAGCTGGACCTGTCCAACCTCAACGGCATCTTCGACGGCGGCTTCGCGGGGCAATGGGTGCAGCAGACCAAGCTGATCGTCACGGCCCAGGGCACGGTCGGCGCGGCGCTGACCGAGATGGCCGTCTTCACGAGCAGCGGGGGCTCCGCGGAGCGCGAGTTCATCGTCGACCGCCCGTACGTCTTCCGCGTCTCCGACACCCGCACCGGCTGGCCGCTGTTCGTGGCCGCAGTCTCAGACCCGAGCGAGGAATCATGAACATCCGCTGGCTGAGCCTCATCACGGCCCTCGCCCTCACCGCCTGCGCCCAACCCGCTCCGGCGATCGACGCAGGCGAGGCGAAGGGCGTCGTCGCCGTCCTCGACCTGCCCTACGAGTCAACGCCCTCCGTCGACGAGGCGGCCGACGCCTCTGAGGAGCTCGGCTGGCTCGCCGTCCAGAACGGCGAGGGCCTCAACCGGGTGGTCTCGCCGTCGTCGCTGAGCATGTCGCTGGTCCAGGCCGCCGAGGGCGCCAGGGGCCGGTCGCTCGAGAGCATCGACGACGTCCTCGGCCTCACCGGCGACCACCGGGCCCGCGCCTTCGGCGCCCTCCGCCAGTCGCTGACCCCATACGACGACCTCCCCACCAAGGTGGATGCCGACGACCCGCCCGAGACCCCCGTCGTGCACCAGGCCAGCCGGGTGCTGGCCGTCGACTCCGAGCTCCAGCAGCCGTTCCTCGACCGCCTCTCCGAGTTCTACGACGCCCCCGCCGAGCAGGTGACCCTCGCCGACGCCAAACCCAATCTGGACGCCTGGGTCACGAAGCACACCGCCGGCCTGATCCCGCAGTCCGCTGTGACGCCCGACGGCTCCACCGTGGCCGTCCTCCAGGACGCGCTCCTGTTCGCCGCGGCCTGGGCGCAGGAGTTCACGGGCGAGCCCACCATCCCGTTCGACACCCCCGACGGACCGAAGCCCGTGGACGGGCTCGCGGGCACCTTCTCCGTCCGCTTCGCCGGGGGTGAGCGCTGGACGGCCGTGCGGCTCCCGTACGACGACGCCCTGGCGGCCGACGTGATTCTGCCCCGCCCCGGCGTCGACCCCTTGGAGCTGACCGAGCGTGAGCTCGCCGAGGCGCGGTTCGTGCTGGCGCAGGCTGAACCGGAGCCGGTGGACGTCACCATGCCGGCCTTCGACCTGACGGCCAAGACCGACCTCCTGGAGGCTCTTCCCGACATCGACCTCAGCGACCTCGGCGGCATCGTCGAGGACGGCTTCGCGGCCCAGTGGGTGCAGCAGGCCAAGCTGATCGTGACAGCCAAGGGCACCGTCGGCGCCGCCGTGACCGAGATGGCGATCGCGACGAGCGCCGGATCGTCGGTAGAGGTGCGCACGTTCACGGTGGACCGCCCGTACGTCTTCCGCGTGCTGGACACCCGCACCGGCTGGCCCCTGTTCCTGGCGGCCATCTCCGACCCGAGCGAGGAATCATGAACATCCGCTGGCTGAGCCGGGCAGCGCTCCTCATCACGGCCCTCGCCCTCACCGCCTGCTCCCAACCCACCGCCGAACCCATCGCGACGGAGGTCAAAGGCGCCGCAGGCGTCCTCGACCTTCCCTACGACACCACCCCCAACGTCGACGAGGCGGCCCGCGTCTCCCAGGAGGTCGCCTGGCGCGTCATCCAGAACACCGAAGGCGACAACCGCCTCACCTCCCCGAGCTCCCTCAGCATGTCCATGGCCCAGGCCGCCGAGGGCGCGCAGACCGTCACGCTGCAGAGCTTCGACCGCATCCTGGGCCTCACCGGCGACGAGCGCGCCAAGGCGTTCGGCGCCCTCCGGCAGGCGCTGGCCCCGTACGACTCCCTCCCCGACGAGGTGGACGTCAACGACCCGCCGGAAACCCCCGTCGTCCATCAGGCCAGCCGCGTCCTCGCAGTCGACGCGACGGTGGAGCAGCCCTTCCTCGACCGCCTGGCCGAGTTCTACGACGCGGCCGCGGCGCAGTCCCCGCGCGCGGAGGCGCAGGCCAGCCTCGACGAGTGGGTCAACCTCCATACGGCCGGCCTCATCGAGAAGTCGGGCGTCAAGGTCAAGCCCAACACGGTCGCCGTGCTGCAGGACGCGGTCCTGTTCGCCGCCGCGTGGCGCACGCCGTTCGAGCAGGAGCGCAAGGTCCCGTTCACCGGCCCGGCCGGCGCGGGTCAGGTCGACGGCGTGAGCGGCATCGTGACGGCCCGCCTCGCCGAGGGCGCCGGTTGGACCGCCGTGCGGCTGCCCTACGACGACAGCCTCGCCGCCGACGTCGTGCTCCCGGACGAGGGGACGGGCCCGGAGGAACTCGCCGCGGAGGACCTCGAGGCCGCCACCGCCGCCCTCAACGACGCCCAGGAGCAGCAGGTGATGGTGGTCATGCCGTCGTTCGACCTGAAATCCAAGACGGACCTCATGGAGGCCCTTCCCGAGATCGACCTCAGCGACCTCAGCGGCATCTTCCCCGGCGGTTACGGCGAGCAGTGGGTGCAGCAGGTGATCCTCCAGGTCAGCGCGAAGGGCACCGTGGGCGCGGCGGTCACCGAGCTGGGGGTGGCGGAGAGCGCCCCGATGCTCGACGACGAGTTCGTGGTGGACCGCCCCTACGTGTTCCGCGTGCTCGACACCCGCACCGGCTGGCCGTTGTTCCTGGCCAGCATCGCCGACCCGGCCGCCGCAGGCTGAGCCGCCGGCGGCTGGTCGAAGCACGCGGAGCGGAGGACGACACCGGCCCTGCCCCTCCTGGAACACGCCCCATAGGCTGGTTCCATGACCTACCCCCACACCCGCCGCGACGACACCGTCGACATCCTCCATGGCACCCCCGTCCCTGATCCGTACCGCTGGCTCGAGGACGCCGACAACCCGGAGGTGCAGGAGTGGGTGGCGGCGCAACGAGACTTCACTGAGGCCCAACTCCAGCACCTCCCCGCCCGCGGCTGGTTCACGGAGCTGATGGGCCGCATCGTCGCGCGACCCCGGGCGGGCGTGCCGCTGAAGCGCGGCGGCCGCTGGTTCGTCAGCCGCAACGACGGCACCAGCGCGCAAGACCTCTGGTACACCGCGCCCACGCTCGAGGAGCTGGTCGGCGGGGGAGAGGTCGTCCTGGACCCCAACACGTGGAGCGACGACGGCACGTCCTCGCTGTCCACCTTCACCGTCGCCCGCGACGGCTCGCTGATGGCCTACGCCCGCAGCGACGGCGGCTCGGACTGGCAGCACATCCGCACCCGCGACCTCCGCACCGGCGAGGACCTCGACGGCGAGGTCACCGCGAAGTTCTCCGGCCCCGCGTGGCTGCCGGACAACAGCTCGTTCCTGTACACCACGTTCGACGAGGCCGACGACGCCCGCGGCACCGCGACGGCCGGCCTCGGGGTGGCCCGCCTCATGATCCACCGCCCCTGCGGCGACGACGAGCTGCTGCTGACCTTCCCCGATGAGCCGCACACCATGGCCAGCGGCGAGGTCAGCCACGACGACAACTGGCTCGTCGTGAGCATCTTCCGCGGCACGGAGAACGTCAACCGCCTGTGGGTCTACCCGATCACCACGGCGCACGGCCGCTCCACCCTCGGCGAGCCCGTCAAGCTCCTCGACACCGCCGACGCCGAGTACACCTTCATCCGCACCGACGGCGGCCACCTCTACCTCCACACCGACCTCGACGCCCCGCTGGGCCGGGTCATCCGCCTGAACCTGGCCGGCGGTGAACTGACCGAGGTCGTCCCGGAATCCGACGCGACGCTCAGCGCCGTCGAAGCGGCGGGCGACGGCATGCTCTTGGCCTACCTCGACGACGCCCAGCACCGCGTCGAGTACCGCAACCTCGACGGCTCAGATCCGCGTCCCGTCGACCTCCCGGCCGGCGCCCTGGTGGCCCTCGACTCCTCCCCGCTGCGCGACGAGGCCTTCGTGGGCCTCAGCACCATCGCCACCCCCACCGCCTCCTTCCACGTCCCGCTGCCGGTCGCCGAGGCTGCCCCTGCGACGGAGGAGCCGGGCAGGCCGAAGGGCCCCCACCC
>NZ_PQFE01000021.1:0-43175 GCF_022342445.1 Tessaracoccus sp. ZS01
CGCTCCCCCCGCAGCAGCCGCTCAACCTCATCGGCGACCGCCCCTCGAGCATGCGCGACCCGAGGGATGCCTTCACGGTGTACACGTCGCTCCTGACGGCAGATCCGGGCGGCGCCCCGGCAGGCCCGCGCAACCCGCTCACGCCCTTCCCGACGACTCAGTCCCCGCTCGACACGGCACCCCCGCCTCCCACCGGGCAGCCGCTCGACCCGCCTGGGCCGGCGTCCGCCTACCCGCCGCCCACAGTCCCCTCTGTACCCACCGGTCCGTGGGCTCCCCCGCCGTCGGTGGTGCTCCCGCAGACGGTTGGTACCCCCGTGCCGGTCACTGACAGCCACCGGGCGCTGGCCAGGGTCGCCTCCGTGCTCTGCTTCGTCGGGTTCCTCGTCAGCAACACCTCCGCGTTCATGCTGCTGGCCGCCGGAGTCATCGGGCTGCGCACCAAGCCGCTCACGAAGGCGCTGGGCTACGTCGCCACCAGCGTCGGTGCATCCGGGCTGCTGGTGCAGTGGTACCTCGCCGGGCAGCCGTCGCCCCTGTTCACCACGCTGTGGGGCTTCATCGCGCTGGGGTGCAGCATCGGCTTCATGCTGTATTCGCTCAGGGGGCGTTGAGCCCTTCAGCTTCGGGCCGGCACCGTGGATTCCTCGATCTCGCCGAGGTCGAGCGCCTCGCCGTCGTGGGCCGCAAGCAGAGGCAGTTCCGCGGGCCAGACGTCGGCGGGCAGCGCGTCGAGCGGGAACCACCGCGTTTCGACGCGCCGCTTCGCCTCGGCCTCGCTCAGGGCCGCGTGCACCGGATCGAACCGTGGCACGTGCAGCCGGTAGTAGGTCTCGTGCTGGATGAGGACGCGGTCTGAATAGCCATGGGTGACGGTGCGGGTGGCGACTGGCCGTCCCAATGCCTCTGGGTCGACGGTGAGCCCGGTCTCCTCGTACAACTCGCGCGCGGCCGCCTGGGGGGGCGACTCACCGTCGTCGATGCCGCCGCCCGGGGTCTGCCAGAAACGGGAACCCGGAATGCCCGGATCCGTGTCGCCCTGGAGGAGCACCTGCGGCTGCGCCCCTTCCGGAGACGACAGCACGATCACCCGGGCGCCACGGCGGCGCTTGACGCGGCGCTCAGTGGGGCCTGCGGACATGCGCCACCTCGGTGTCGATGAGGTCGCGCCAGCTCTCCACCAGTTCGGTGTCGATGTAGGCCTTGAAGGAGCCGCCCGGGCGCGCCGGTGACCCGATGTGGAAGGCGCGCACGCCCGCCCGGACCAGCCACGGCACGTGTTCCGGCTTGAGGCCGCCGCCGGCCATGATGAGGCGGGCCACCTCCTCGTCCGCCTTCGCGCGGCGGATGAGGTCGTCCAGTCCCTGCTCGACGCCGCGCACGGAACCGGCCGTCAGCACGTGCGTGAGCCCCGGCAGCGTGCGCACGTCCTGCCAGGCCTTGGCCGCGTCGAGGCAGTGGTCGATGGCGCGGTGGAAGGTCCAGGGCAGTGAGCCGTCGCCGACGAGCTCCGAGACCACCTCGCGGTCCACCCGGTTCGCGCCGTTCAGGAAGCCGAGCACCACCCCGTCGGCGCCGGCGTCGCGGTAGGCGGAGATGAGCCCCTTGAGCCGGGTGACCTCGCCCCCGTCTGTGCCGAAGCCCGGCCTCAGGCGCACCATCGGGCGGAGATGGATGGTGGTGGCGCGGCGCACCTTGTCGACCATGCGGGGCTCTGGGGAGAGTCCGTCGTCGTCCATGGTGCCGACCAGTTCCACGCGGTCTGCGCCGCCGGCTTCGGCGCGCTCGGCGTCGGCGGCGTGCAGTGCGATGACCTCCAGCAGGCTCATGTTCACAGCTTGCCAGGTTTGCGCCCGTGTTAGCGATAACATGAGCACGTGCCCGTACCCGTGTTGACCACGCCCACACCCGACGACGCTGAGGGCTGGTTCGATTTCCTCGTCGCGCAGCAGGAGGCGACCTACGCCGGGACCGTGCCGACCGATTTCGCCGAGCGCCAGCGCGCCTACCGCGACGAGTGGGTGCCCGGCCTGGAGGCGCGTTTCGCCAACCCCGGTTCCGCTCGCGCCCTCGTCGCCAGGGTGGACGGTCAGATCGTCGGCATCGCGTCGATCACGGATGCGCCGGCCAGCTGGGAGGTGGAGAACGACCTCCTGCCCTCCCCCGCCACCCGCCAGCTCGACAGGTTGTACGTCTCCGCTGATTTCCACGGCACGGGGCTGGCCGACGCCCTGTTCAGCAACGTGGACGACGGCCGCCCCATGTACCTGTGGCTCATCAACGGCAACGAGCGCGCCAGGCGCTTCTACGCACGGCGGGGCTTCTCAGACCTGGACGAGCAGTTCATGGCCGGCCCCAGCTGGGGCGGGGTCGCGATGCACCGCATGCTGCGCAGCATGTCGCGCTGAACCCCACAATGCAGTGACGCCGGCCGAGCAGTGCTCGACCGGCGTCAGCGCTTATCCGGGGATCAGCGGAACATCACGATGTTGTTGAACACCCATTCGTTGTTCTGGCTGAAGACCCAACCGCCGCCCTTCTCGGCCTCGACCGCCGTGTAGACGGTCACCTCGGCGTAGGACCGGCAGCCGTTCCCGCCCGTCTGGGCGGTGTCGCACTCGGTGCGCCACCTGCGGCCGTCCGTCGCCGTCCACCCGTTGGTGACCGCCAGCGGGTTGCCCTGCCACTGCTGCCGGGTCATGTACGGCAGGTAGGTCAGGTTGTTGAACGCCCATCCGGTCTTCCGCACGAACTTCCCGTCCTGGATCACCACGACGGTGGCCCAGATCTCCGTGCGGCACCGTTCTGTCTGCGAGTACTTCTCGCAGGTGGTGTTCCAGTCGCGCCCGTTGAGGCCCTTGTGCAGCCCCGGCAGGGTGTACGGAGCGCTGCGCACGAAGGCCGGCGGGCCGGGAGGCGTCGTCGGGGGCTTCGTGGTGGGCGGCGCCGACACCGGCGGGGTGGGCTTCGTCGGCGGGGTGGTGGGTGCCTGCTCCTGGTCCTGCACGAGGACGACGACGGACCGGGCCGGGATCGTCAGCGTGCCGGTGGAGGAGGTCCAGGCGGTGGTGCCCAGCGTGGCGTCGGCGTCGGGCCCGTCGGTGAGGACGGGCGAGAGCGCCAGTTCCAGGCCGGCCATGCCGTCGACCTGTTCCGTGATGGCCTCCGGGGTGGCGTTGAACGCCACGAGGAGGCCGTCCACCGCACCGTCGACGTCCGTGCCGACGGTGTCGTCGATGCGCATGAGGATGAGGCCCGGCGTCTGGTCGGCGCCCGCGTTGGGGAACGTGACCTTCCGCGCGATGTCCTCAGCCGTGCCCAGCGTGAGCAGCGGGTAGGTGGAGCGCAACTTCAGCAGCTCGAGCGCACGGGCGCGCGAGGTGGCGATGTCCTCAGGAGACGGCGTGTTGGCCGGGTCCTCCAGGAGCGGGCGCATCGCGTTCCACTTCGCACCGTTCTTCTCCTCTGGAGGCAGGCCCACGCCGAAGTTGTTCGACTGCATGGACCAGTCGAGCGCGTTGAAGTGGTCGCCGGAGTTGTAGGAGTCGCGGTCCATGGACTTCGAGCGCAGCAGATCGGTGCCGGCGTGCCAGAACGACGGCGACTGCCCGAGCGCGACGGTGGCCAACGAGAGCGTGTTCATCCGCACCCGCGTGTCCATCGTCGAATCGGTGGGCAACTTCCACACGCCCAGGTCGAACAGCGTCTCGTTGTCGTGCGCGTCGACGTAGTTGACCGACTCGGACGGCTGCGTGGCGTAGCCGGCCGGCTGGCCGTTGTAATCCAGTTCGCTGCCCTTCTGGACGGTGCCCGCCGACGTCTCGAACGAGAAGTCGGCCAGGTTGCCGGCCATGCCGAGGCGGATGAGGTCCTGGCGGTGCCGCAGGTCCGCCTGCTGCTCGTCGGCGCTCCGGGAACTCACACCGTTCGGGTCTGTGAAGAGGCCGGTGCCGAAGCCCTGGAACTCGGACTTGTTCTCGTCGAAGGGCCCGCCGCCGTGGACGGCGTCGCGCAGCCGGTCGTTGAACGCCCCGATGCCGGTGCCGTCCAACTGGCCCTGCGTGGCCTGGTGGAAGCGGGCGTTGCCCGCCACCTCGCCGAAGTCCCAGCCCTCGCCGTAGAGGTACATGCTGCTGCCGTCGACACCGTCGGCTTGGACGGTGAGTTCATCGAGAGCCGCGCGGACGGCCTCCATGTTGGCGCGGGAGTGGTGGCCCATGAGGTCGAAGCGGAAACCGTCGACGTGGTAGTCGCGGGCCCACGTGACCACGGAGTCGACCATCAACTGCTCGGCCATGGCGTGTTCGGTTGCCACGTTCTCACAGCAGGTGGACTTCTCGACGCTGCCGGTCAGGCTGAGGCGGTGGTAATACCCCGGCACGACCTGGTCGAGCACCGACTTGTCGGCCTGCCCGGATTGCGCGGTGTGGTTGTAGACCTCGTCCAGCACGACCTGGAGGCCCATGCCGTGCAGGCCCCCCACCATCTCGCGGAAGGCGGAGGTCCGCTTCCCGCCGATCTGGTTCGCGTCGGAGGCGTAGGAGCCCTCCGGCGTCGAGTAGTGGAACGGGTCGTAGCCCCAGTTGAACGCGTCCTGGTCTGCCACGGCGGTCACCGCGGCCTGCTGCTCCGTCGAGGCCGGGCCGGCGTCGGGGACGACCGGCTCCACCTGCTGGGTGCGGTCCTCCTCGATCGTGGCGATGTCGAAGCTGGGCAGGAGGTGGACGGTGTTCATGCCGGCCTCGGCCAGTTCGGTGAGGGCGGCCACGCCGTCGCTGTCCTCCAGCGCGAACGCCTCGTAGGTGCCGCGCAGTTCCTCGGGGACGGTTTCGTCCGTGATGGAGAAGTCGCGGATGTGCAGCTCGTAGATGGTGCGGTCGACGAACTGGTCGATCACCGGCGCCTCGTTGCCCGTCCAGATCTCCGGCGCCCAGGCCGGGTCGTCGAGGTCGACGAGCACCGAGTGGGTGGAGTTGAGGGTGAGGCCGATGGAGTACGGATCCGTGACCACGTTGCGCTCGATGCGGTCCAGCGACGGGACGAAGACGCCCACGTCGAACTGGTACGCACGGTTCTTCCAGCCGGCCTCGCCGGTGAGCGTCCAGGTGCCGTCGGCCTGCTCGACCATCGGCACGCGGGTGGGCTCGCCCGAGCCGGTGGAGTCGGCGAAGAGGAGCAGGTCGACTTCGGTGGCCGTCGGCGCCCAGAGGCTGAGCGACGGCACCCCTGCGGCGAAGGTCACGCCGAGCTCGCCGGCGCGCGCATCCGACGCATACAGGTGGTCGAGCACGCCCGGGATCTGCAGCCCGGTGAACGCCTCGGGCAGCCCGTCGGCGTTGCGCTGGATGACGGCGAGGTCGCCCTTCAGGGCTTCCTCGACGGCGGCGCGGTCGGCGTCGAGCTTCAGCGCGAGGAAGCCGCGCAGGTGGCCGCGGACCTCGAGCTGGGCCGCGGTGAGACCGGTGGCGTCGTAGGTGAGGTCGCCGAGCTTTGCCGCGGGCGCCCCGGTGCTGCTGGTGACGACACCGTCGACGAGCGCGAGCCCGCCGTCCGCGTCGGCCCAGAGTTCCCAGGTGCGGGTGGCCGGGTCATCAGCGGCGACAGTCGCCGGCCAGGCCACGGTCTGCTGGTCGATCCAGTGGCCGAGCAGTTGATCGGTGCCGGCCAGCGGCGGATCCTGGACGGTGATCTCGAGCAGGTGGCTGTCGATGTTGTAGGCGAACGACACGAGCTTGTTCGCCGCCGTGGTGAACGAGTAGTTCCCTCCACCGGGCACGCCGCCGACACCGTAGTTCTCGGCCCACGACTGACCGTGGGCGACCTTCACCTCGTAGGTGGCGGCCGGAAGGGAGGTGGTGGACCAGGTGTAGTTGCCGTCGCCCGTCGGGAACATGAGCGTGGCGAGGCACTCAGGCTGCCAGTCACCCGGGCACCCCGCTGCGGCGTTGAAGCTGCCGGGGAGGGTGATGACGGGGCTCTGGGCCGTGTTGAAGAACAGGTGCGTCACGGGGTCGTAGAAGAACGTCACCTCGGTGGCTTCGGTCAGCGTGTACAGCGAGTTGCCCCCGCCGGGCACGCCACCCACGCCGTAGTTGACGTCCCAGGAGCCGCCCACCGCCACCTTGTACTCGTAGCTGCCGGCGGGCAGCGAGAACGTGCCCGTGTGGAGCCCGCTCACCGGATCCAGCGTGAGGAGCGCCTCCGCGCAGTCCGGCTTCCAGTCTCCGGAGCAGCCCATCGCTGCGTTGTGGTTGCCGGGGACGGTCACGGCGGTGGACCAGTCGATCTCACCGGCGTCGGGGGCGGCCGCACCCAGGTCGGTCCCGACGACGACGGTGGTCGAGGCGGCGACCCGCACGCCGCTGGCGTCGGTGCTCACCGCCCGCACCTCGAGGACGGTGCCGGGAAGATGCGCACCGAAGTCGCCGAAGACGCGCGGCTGGTCGGTCTCAGCGGTGCCCAGCGGGGTGTAGCTGCTGGAGCCGGCCACGCGGTAGGCGAAGGAGGTCTCCGCCCAGCGGTCGTCGGCGATGTCCGCCATGAGCGGCACCAGGCCGTCGGTGGGGGCGCCGGAGGTGACGGCGATCTGCTGGGCGTCGCCAGCAGGCGCGACCGGGGCACCGGCCTTGTAGACGACGGCGCTCAGCGCGGGAACGGTCAGGGTGACCGAGCCGTCGACGTTGGTCACGCCCGTGGTGGCGCCGTAGAGCGGCGCGTAGGTGGCGCCGGGCGTCAGGGTGGCGAAGTCGACGGTCTGGGGCGTCGTGGCGTTGTTGACGGCCACGAGGTACTCGACCTTCTCGGTGCGGTCGACGCGGGCGGCGGCGTAGACGCCGGCGCCGGATTCGGCGTAGAGCTCCGTCTGCGCACCGGTGGAGAGCGCCGGGTGCGCACTGCGCAGGCCGGCCAGGCCGGCGATGTCGTCGTAGAGCACACCGTCGGTACCGAAGTGGGCCCCACTGCCGGCGGGCGAACCGTCGATCAGGGAGTTGTCGAGGTAGCTGGGCACCTGCGAGGCGAACATCGACTCGCGGGCGTCCTTGTCGCCTCCGTCGCCGACGAAGCCCTGCTCGTCGCCGTAATAGACCACCGGCTGGCCGCGCGTCAGGAACATCAGTTCGTGGGCCAGCTCGGCGCGCTGCTGGCGGTCCGCGGAGTCGCCCAGGAGGAAGCCGACGCGGCCCATGTCGTGGTTGCCGAGGAAGGTGGGCAGGCTCGACGACGACGAGGTCGCCGTCGTGTAGTAGTCGTCGGCCGCGAAGAGGCCGGACAGGCCCTGTGCCGTGAAGCCCTTCGCGTAGCCCAGGGCGCTGGATTGGTAGGCGAAATCCAGCACCGAGTTCATGTCGGAGTTGCGGACGTACGGCGACAGCAGGCGCGCGTCGGCGTCATAGACCTCGCCGAACATGAAGAAGTCGTCCTTGGCGTGGTCCTTGATGGACTTGGTGAACTCCTGCCAGAAGACGAAGTCGACGTGCTTGGCCGTGTCGATGCGGAAGCCGTCGATGCCGAGGTCGGTCCAGGCCTTGTAGATGGCCGTCATGCCGTCGACGACGATCTGGTTCTCGGTCATGAGGTCGTCGAGGTCGCCGAAGTCCATGTAGCGGGCGGGTTCGCCGGCCGGCCAGGCGGGGTCGAAACCGCGGTTGTGGTAAAGCGTCGGGTCGTTGAGCCACGCCGGGAACTTCGCGTCCTCCATGCCCGCCGGGATCTCCGGGTCGTAGGGGAACGAGCGCTCGTCGGGGTGCATCAGCGGCATGGCCGCGGTGCCCGGTGCGTAGGCGGCGGGGTCGAACTCCGCTCCGTTGATGTCCTTGTACGGGCTGGCCGCCTTAGTGACGTAGGGCGGGTTGGTGCCCTCGTGGCCGGCGTAGTGGATCACGTCGGCGGTGTGGTTGGCGATGATGTCGAAGTAGACCTTGATGCCCCGGGCGTGCGCTTCGTCGATGAAGGCGTCCAGTTCGGCGTTGGTGCCGAAGTGCGGGTCGATCTGGGTGAAGTCGGTGATCCAGTACCCGTGGTAGCCGGCCGACGCGTCAGCGCCGACGCCCTGCACCGGACGGTTCACGAACGACGGCGTGAGCCAGATGGCGCTCATCCCGAGGCCGTCGATGTAATCCAGCCTGTCGCGGAGGCCCTGGATGTCGCCGCCGTTGAAGAACGCCTTGTCGGTGGGGTCGAAGCCGGTCACCAGGGGGTCGGTGCCGCTGCAGTCGACGGGGAGCACGCCGTCGGCGGCGGGACCGGTGGCGATGCAGGCGTCGTTGCCGGTGTCGCCGTTCTCGAAACGGTCCGTCATGACGAAGTAGAAGTTGTTGCCGGCGCCCGGGTCACGGAAAGGCGCAGCGACGAGCGCCGCGTCGGACTCCTGGTAGCCGGCCGGCAGGTTGGCGATGCCGAGGGAAACCTTGTTGGAGGCGTCCTCGAAGCTCACCGTGACCGCCGTGTCCGCGGCGAGGCGCAGCGGGTAGTTGCCGCCGTCGGGGCCGTAGGCCTCGTCCCACGCGTTGTTGATCGCGATCTTGAATTCGTAGTTGCCTGCGGGGACGGTGAAATCACCCGTCCAGAGGCCGTCGCCGTCGGCATCGGTGAGGCCGGTGACGGCACATTCGGGGGCCCAGTCGCCTGCGCAGCCCAGTTCTGATTGGAGATCGCCCACCAGCGTCACGGCTGTCGTGGCGGCAACCGCCGGGGCGGGCGGTGTAATTGCTGTGACAACGCCTGATGTACAGACCAGCGCTGTGAGAGCGAGACCCGAGAGCAATCGGGAAGACGCTGAACGCGACATCGTGACTCCTTCGTCATTGCACGTTTGATCGTTCAAGTCCGCCCATCATGGCATTAGTCTCGAGGCAGTTCAATACCCCTAGGGTTGGGAAATCCCTCCCCCGCGTGCCCTGTCCAGCCCCGGGCACGCAGAAGGGCGGCCCCACCGAAGTGGGGCCGCCCTCTGGGCTTCAGGCGATCAGAAGCCGCCCATGCCGCCCATCTCGTCCATGCCGGGAGCGCCCGCGGGGGCCTTCTCCGGCTTGTCCGCGATGACTGCCTCGGTGGTGAGGAACAGCGCGGCGATCGACGCAGCGTTCTGCAGCGCCGAGCGGGTGACCTTGGCCGGGTCGATGATGCCGGCCTCGACCATGTTCTGGTACTCGCCGGTGGCGGCGTTGAGGCCCTCGCCCGCGGGGAGCGAGCCGACCTTCTCCGCCACGACGCCGCCCTCGAGGCCGGCGTTGAAGGCGATCTGCTTCAGCGGAGCCGAAGCGGAGGCGAACACGATCTGGGCGCCGATGGCCTCGTCGCCCGTCAGGCCCTCAACCGAAGCGAGCTTCGAGGCCTGCAGCAGCGCAACGCCACCACCGGGGACGATGCCCTCTTCGACGGCAGCCTTCGCGTTGCGGACAGCGTCCTCAATGCGGTGCTTGCGCTCCTTCAGCTCGACCTCGGTGGCCGCGCCGACCTTGATGACGGCGACGCCACCGGCCAGCTTGGCGAGACGCTCCTGGAGCTTCTCACGGTCGTACTCGGAATCCGAGTTCTCGATCTCGCGACGGATCTGGGCCACGCGGCCTTCGATCTGCTCGGAGTCGCCGGCGCCTTCGATGATGGTGCACTCGTCCTTGGTGACGAGCACGGAGCGCGCCTGGCCGAGGAGATCCAGGGAGACGGTGTCGAGCGACAGACCGACCTCCTCGGAGACGACCTGGGCGCCGGTCAGGATGGCGATGTCGGTCAGCATGGCCTTGCGGCGGTCGCCGAAACCGGGCGCCTTGACGGCGATCGACTTGAACGTGCCGCGGATCTTGTTGACGATGAGGCCGGCCAGGGCCTCACCCTCGACGTCCTCGGCGATGACGAGCAGCGGCTTGCCGGACTGCATGACCTTCTCCAGCACGGGCAGGAGGTCCTTCAGCGACGAGATCTTGGAGTTGGCGAGCAGGATGTACGGGTCATCCAGCGTTGCTTCCATGCGCTCGGCGTCCGTGACGAAGTAGGGCGAGATGTAGCCCTTGTCGAAGCGCATGCCCTCGGTCATTTCGAGGTCGAGGCCGAACGTGTTCGACTCCTCGACCGTGATGACGCCTTCCTTGCCAACCTTGTCCATCGCCTCGGCGATGATCTCGCCGACGGTGGGGTCAGCGGCGGAGATCGACGCGGTGGCGGCGATCTGCTCCTTGGTCTCAACGTCGATGGCGAGTTCGCCGAGCTTCTCGACGATCGCCGCGACGGCGGTCTCGATGCCCTTCTTCAGGCCAACGGGGTTCGCGCCGGCCGACACGTTGCGCAGGCCCTCACGGACCATCGCCTGTGCCAGCACGGTGGCGGTGGTGGTGCCGTCGCCGGCGACGTCGTCGGTCTTCTTGGCGACCTCCTTGACGAGTTCGGCGCCGATACGCTCGAAGGGATCCTCGAGCTCGATCTCCTTGGCGATGGACACGCCATCGTTGGTGATCGTGGGGGCGCCCCACTTCTTCTCCAGGACGACGTTGCGGCCCTTGGGGCCGAGGGTGACCTTGACGGCGTCCGCAAGCGTGTTCATGCCGCGCTCAAGGCCGCGTCGTGCGGCCTCATTGAATTCAATCAGCTTTGCCATGGTGTTCGGGAGTCCTCCCGTCGATGGGGCGGCTAGCCCCGGGTGTCTTCAGATGTCAGGTTGAACTGCTGGTGCCCGCGACGGACGGCCCTTCCGGGCCTCACCGCAGTTCGGTAGCACTCAAACGTGAGAGTGCTAACCCCATTATTAGCACTCTCCCCCAGGGAGTGCAAAGCTTCTGGGGCATCGGTTCACTAGAGTGAGTCCATGGACACGCCGCGGATCCTCCGGAACGTCGCCAACGCGCTCAATCTGTCCACGCCGCTGGGGCTGGTCCTGGGCCTCGTCGGCCGTGGCCGGCCCCGCCGTCACGGCCACCTCATCGTGTTCGAGCAGGTGAAGCTGCCGCTGGTCGATGCCAGCGCGATGACGGTGGGCGACGTCGTGCTCGTTCCCGGCAAGACGGTCGGCGAAGTGGAGGCCCGGCTCCCGGAGCTGCTCGCCCACGAGGAGGCGCATGCGTGGCAGTACGCCTACTGCCTGGGGCTGCCCTTCATTCCCCTCTACGTGATTGCGGTGACCTGGTCCATGCTCCGCTCAGGGGACAGGGCCACGGCCAATCACTTCGAGGTACAGGCGGACCTGCTCAAGGGCGGCTACCGCGTGGGCACCAAACGCCCGCTGCGTGAGGGCCTGGCAGCGCTGAGGTTCCGTCGGTGACGGATCAGGCGTGGAGGCGGCGCGCCGAGCGCGCGGCCTGACGCTGGCTGCGCATGCGGCGCAGGCGCTTCACGAGCAGCGGCCGGTAGGCCAGCGCGCGCGGGGTGTCGATGAGGGCGTTGAGCTGCTGGTAGTAGCGCGCCGACGACAGGGAGAAGCTCTCCATGATCGCCTGTTCCTTCGGCACCGCAGACGTGAACCAGCTGTCCTCGAAGTCGAGGATGGCGGCTTCGCGTTCGGTCAGGTCGACCGGCGTGTGCACAGTGAGGGCCTCGGACATGCCCGTCAGTTTAGCTGCAAACGACACCCGTGTCATTCATCTGTGGCAACACTGGTACCAGTCCGAAGGTAGAGTCACCTGTGCCCGCTCACACCACGTCTCTAGGAGCCGATCGCCGATGCGCCGACTCACCGGCCATGTCCAGCACTTCGCCTGGGGCAGCCACACGGCGATCCCGCGTATCCTCCGCCGCGAGCCCGACGACCGGCCCTGGGCTGAGTACTGGCTGGGCACCCACCCGGGCGGCCACGCCTTCCTCGACGACGGGGTGGCGCTGGCCACCCACGTCCAGGAGAACCCGGAGGTGGTGGGCGCCGCCGCCCGCGCCGAGTTCGGTGACAGACTCCCCTACCTCATCAAGATCCTCGCAGCGTCGTCCCCTCTGAGCCTGCAGGCGCACCCGTCGAGGGAGCAGGCGGAGGTCGGCTATGCCCGCGAATCGTTGCTGGGCCTGCATCCGTCGGAGCCGATCCGCTCCTTCAAGGACGACTGGCCCAAGCCTGAGGCCATCGTCGCCCTGACCCCGTTCGAGGGCCTCCTCGGCTTCCGCGACCCCCATGAGACGGCCGGCCTGTTCGAGGCACTGGGAGTTGCGGACGAGTTGGCCTCTGTCATCGGCCCCCTCCGTGACCGGGCAGCCGCCCCGGCTCTTCAGGAAGTCTTCCTCGACGTCCTGTCGCTCGACGAGCGGCGGCACCTCGTCGATGTGGTGCTCGCGGCAGGCGTGAACCTCCTCGAGGCTCCGGGCGCGCTGGGCGAATTCGCCCGCACCGCCGTCGAACTCGACGAGCACTTCCCCGGTGATCCCGGCATCCTCGCCGCGCTCCTGATGAACCGCTTCACGCTGCAGCCCGGCGAGGCGGTGGCGCTGGAGCCCGGCATCATGCACGCCTATCTCCGAGGCGTGGGGGTGGAGATCATGGCCAGTTCAGACAACGTGATGCGCGGCGGCCTCACCCAGAAACACATCGACGTCGACGGCCTGCTGCAGGTGGTCCGTTTCGAAACCCAGCACCCCAACATCCTGGTGGCCGAGGGCGCGGACGGCATCTACGTCTATCCCACCTCCTTCCCGGAGTTCGAGCTGTGGCTGGTGTCCCCCATCGACGGCTCCCACCTGGCGGTGCCGCGCTCAGACTGCGGGCGCATCGCGCTGGTGACGGCCGGGATCTTCGTGCTCCAGGGCGACCACGGCGACCTCCGCCTGGAATCGGGCGACAGCGCCTTCCTCGCGGCGGACGAGTACGTCACGGTGCACGGTGAGGGCCAGATGTTCGTGGCCGCCTCGGGCGCCTGATTCGGAATTCCGCGCCCCGTCTTGGCACAATAGGCGCCACGCCTCCTTAGCTCAGCGGCCAGAGCGCTCGCCTTGTAAGCGAGTGGTCGAGGGTTCGACTCCCTCAGGAGGCTCTGATTCAATTACGCGCATGACCCCTGAGCCCAGCAAGTGGACGCGCATGATCCAAGCGGATCCTGATCACTCCCGCCGTTACATCCAGCGCTTCCGCACCATGGCGGCGCAGGGCAACGACCTCTACGGCGAGGCCCGCACCGTCGACGCCATGGTGCAGCGCGGCTCCCGCATCCTCGACGCGGGCTGCGGCCCCGGCCGGGTGGGCGGCCGGTTGCACGAGCTGGGCCACACCGTCGTAGGGATCGACGTCGACCCGGCGCTGATCGAGGCCGCCGAACAGGACCACCCCGGGCCGACGTGGGTCGTCGGGGACCTGGCGGAGATGGACCTCCCGGCGCAGGGCATCGAGGCTAACTTCGACGTGATCGTCTCGGCCGGCAACGTGATGGGCTTCCTGGCCCCGTCGACTCGCGTTGACGTGCTGCACCGCTTCGCGGCCCACCTGGCAGAGGATGGACGGGCCGTCATCGGCTTCGGCGCCGGTCGCGGCTACGACTTCCGCGACTTCCTCGCCGACTGCGCGCAGGCCGGGCTCGAACTCCAGATCCCGCTCTCGACGTGGGACCTCCGCCCCTTCACGGAGGACTCCACGTTCATCGTCGCCATCTGCGGCAAGGCGTGAGAAAGGGGCCGACCGTGGGGTCGGCCCCTTCCAGGGATCTCAATCAGCTGAGCGGGGCATCACAGTGCCCGGGCCCGATGAGACCTTCGTTGTAGCTGGCCAGCGTCCCCGCCAACTGCTTGGCGAGCGTGGTCTGCTGCCTCGTGAGCGTCGTGCCCGACAACGACGAGAACAGCGTATCCGCCTGCGCGAGTGCGGAATCGACCGCAGCGGTCGAGTCCGCGCCGTCATGCACGTTCAGCCACGCGGCCATGTATTGCTGCGCCAGGATGTAGTACGCGTTCCCGGCAGGGGGCGTGTTGAACACCTGGAGCCAGGTCTGGCCGGAGGAGTAGAACATGGTGTTCTCCTCCAACGCACCGACATTGCTCCAGCCGTCGTCGTAGTGCGCGGCCGGGCCGGAATGCGAGTGGGTCTTCCAGTAACCCAGCGTCAAGGTGCACACCGACGAGTCCTCCGGCACCGTGATGACGACCTGAGCGTCGTCGTCGCCGGTGGTGCCGGTGTCGTTGGTCACGAACGTGGCCGTGTTGTCGACGTAATACGTGCCTGCCGCGTTGTACGGGCCAACCTGGCGCTGGTACATGAACGTGAACGGATCACAGAGTTCGTCGTCGAGGAGACCCTGGAGTGAGTCGGTGACTTCCACGCACTCGTCGGTGACCGTGGAGGGGTCGCCGAACGTGTAGGCCGCATCATCGGAGACGGTCTTGTCGCCGAAGCCGTAGTCGACGACCACAACAGCTGTGTTGGTCCCGGAGACCGCCCCTGCAAGGGCGTGATCATAGGTACACACGATGGTTTCGCCCGCGTCGAGCACCGTGTCGCTCGGACACGTCAGCGTGACCGCCGAGTTGTCAGCGAGGTGGTCCGTGATGGACACGATGTCCGCATCGACGGGCCAGGGGTTGACGATGGTCACGCTGCCGGAGACGGCCCAGTCGGAATCGACGGAGCTGTTGGCCAGCACCACGGTGTAGTCGACCATCGCGGTGGCGCCCTTCTCGAGTGTCAGCGACGTGGGAACCACGGTCTTGTCGATCGTCCACGTATAGGCGCGCTCGAAGCTCGGCACCGCGGTCTTTGTGACAACCGGCTCCAGGGTGAAGCAGAACTCGATGTGGCTGAGCGCCGCCTGGTTCCCGCCCGTATTGGTCGGCGTCTGTAGGCCGGTGTCGGAGGTGACGGTTCCGTCGTACTCGTAGACGTTGGTCATGACGCCGGCCTTCAGCAGGACGGCCGCCGGGCCGTAGGTGCTACTCCAATCGATGCTGTGGAGTTCGGAGTCGGCCGAGAAGGTGATGGTGAAGCCAGGCATTACGGTGTACGTGCCGGGCACGTTCTCACCCGCCGGCTTGTAACCGAAGTCGTACCCGAGGTCTTCGCAGGACGGGTTCCCGCTGACGGTCGACGGAAGGACGTCTGTTGCTTGGGCCGGCGTGACGAACGCCGCCAATGAAAGTGCACAGGCGCCAAGTAGCGCAAGGGCACGGTGAAGTGTTGGCATGATGACCTCCCCAGGGGTGCCAACACGGCCAGTAGTTCTGGTCGAGATGCGGCGCTCCTGCGCGTCCGCATGGATCATCCTGAACCGGCGGGGCCACCTAAAGCCATACCTATCCGTTATTAGTTTTCACGGCGTCTCGACCCGGTTTCAAGCACCTTCACCCGAATTCGGCTGGGCACGACGCCGCTGGGCGAGCACGCTCGTGAAAATTATGAACACGATGAGCGCGAGCGCCACCCACATCGCGACCCGCGCGTAGACCTCCAGCACGTCCACGATGGGCGCACCGAAGCGCCACCCCAGCCAGAAGTACAGGACCAGCCACAGCGTGGAGGCGATGTAGTCGTAGACGAGGAACCGCCGCAGGCTCATACTGGTGGCCCCTGACAACACGAACACCACCTGCATCAACGGCAACGGGATCGGGATGTAGGCCACCAGAAAGCCGACCGGGCCCAACTTCTCCGCCCATCGCTCAGCCCGCGCGTAGTTCCTCTGGGCACGCTTGGACTGGCCGGCCCACACCTCGATGATGCCCCGCCCCCAGAGCTTGCCCGCCCACCAGTAGACCCAGTCGAATTTGAGGCTGAAGATCGAGGCGACCAGGAGCACGACGGGCCAGTGCGGCATGTCGCCCTGAGAGCCGAGGGCACCGCTGACGGCGACGGCGGTACGGCCGCCGGTGAGCATGGCCAACCAGTCGGGCGCGGCGGTGATCAGCCACGCCCGGGTGGGCAGGAGGACGAGCGAGAACAAGCCGATGAAGCCGAACCAGCCCAGACACCAGTAGTCGGCCCGCCCCGGCTCCTTGCGCCAAGGCATGCCCTGGTCCTGCCACCACTGCTCGGTTCGGGGCTCTTCCGAGGACTTCGGCTCGTCGATCACGGGGTGAAGCCTACGTGAAAGACCCCCGCGGCGCCCCGGTGAGCACGCCTCCCGTTTGATCGATCCAGCCGCTGATCGTGACCAGTTTGTTACGACCAACAAGCGAACCCCGCTGTTGGCGATCAGTCCGGAAGGTGTAAAGTCCGGCTCAGGAAAACCTAAATACTTAGGGTTCCAATCCACAACGGATCGTCGGGCACGTACCTGCCCGTGGAAAGGACAAGTGGCATGGCCACCGTTAGTTACCGGGATGCCTCCCGTGTTTACCCCGGCTCGGACCGCGCAGCGGTCAACAAGCTGAACCTCGAGATCGAGGACGGCGAATTCATGGTCCTCGTCGGCCCCTCGGGCTGTGGCAAGTCGACCTCACTGCGGATGCTCGCCGGCCTCGAAGAGGTCAACTCGGGCTCCATCTTCATCGGCGACCGTGACGTCACGGATCTCCCGCCGAAGGATCGCGACATCGCGATGGTCTTCCAGAACTACGCCCTGTACCCCCACATGACTGTGGCGGACAACATGGGCTTCGCTCTGAAGATGCAGAACGTCCCCAAGGAAGAGCGCCAGAAGCGCGTCCAGGAAGCCGCTCACCTGCTGGGCCTCGAAGACTTCCTCTCCCGCAAGCCGAAGGCCCTCTCGGGTGGTCAGCGTCAGCGCGTCGCCATGGGCCGCGCCATCGTGCGTAACCCGCAGGTCTTCCTCATGGACGAGCCGCTGTCGAACCTCGACGCCAAGCTCCGCGTGCAGACCCGCACCCAGATCGCCGCTCTCCAGCAGCGCCTGGGCGTCACCACCGTCTACGTCACCCACGACCAGATCGAGGCCATGACGATGGGTGACCGCGTTGCGGTCATGAAGGACGGCATCCTGCAGCAGGTCGATTCCCCGCTGGCGCTGTACGACAACCCGAAGAACCTCTTCGTGGCCGGCTTCATCGGCTCCCCCGCCATGAACCTGATCTCCGGCAGGCGCGTCGAAGACGGCGTCCAGGTCGGCGACTACATCGTGCGCATTCCCCGTGAGGTCCTGGCCCGCGCTGAGGGCGAAGAAACCCTCACGGTCGGCATCCGCCCGGAGGCCTTCAGCGTCGCCCAGGAGGGCATCGGTCTCGACGTCGCGGTGGTCGAGGAACTCGGCGCCGACTCCTACCTGTACGGCACCCTGGCCGGGCTCTCCGACGACGAGATCGTCAACGCCCAGCAGTTCGTCGCCCGCGTCGGTGCCCGCACCGCCCCGGAGAAGGGCCAGACCGTGCGCCTCACCGCACCGGCTGACCAGCTCCACGTGTTCAGCGACCGCACCGAAGATCGCATCTCCTGATCGCTCGATCACTCGTGGAAGGGCCCCGGCATCGCCGGGGCCCTTTCCCGTTCCCTGGGATCCTCACCTGACAGCGAACTACCGCGGGCAGCGAGCAGCGCAGCAGCCCCGTCGGGATATCTTGGGGGACAGTTTGCAGAAAGGCCGAGTGGAATGACCAACTTCTCCCGCTGGACCGAGGCGGTGCGCACCGGCCTGGGCGTCGACCCCACCTACGGAGCCGTCGTCCCACCGCTCTACCTGTCGTCGAACTACGCGTTCGAGGAGTTGGGCCGGGCCCGCGAGTACGACTACTCCCGCTCCGGCAACCCCACCAGGGACCTGCTCAACGACGCCATCAACACGCTCGAGGGCGGCGCAGGTGCCACCACGGTGACCACCGGGCTGGCCGGCGTCACGTTGATCGCCGAGGCGTTCGTACCGACGGGGGGCAGGGTCGTCGTCCAGCATGACGCGTACGGGGGCACCTGGCGCCTGTTCACCTTCCTCGCCTCGCAGGGCCGGCTGGACGTGACCTTCGTCGACTTCAACGACGACGACGCGTTCGCCACCGCGCTCGACGGCGGTGTGGCCATGGTCTGGATCGAGACCCCGTCCAACCCGCTGCTGCGCATCACCGACATCCGCCGCACCGCGGACCTCGCGCACGCCGCCGGGGCGCTGGTGACCGTGGACAACACGTTCCTCTCCCCCCTCCTGCAGCGTCCGCTCGAGCACGGCGCGGATCTGGTGCTGCACTCCACCACCAAGT
This sequence comes from Tessaracoccus sp. ZS01, assembly GCF_022342445.1. NCBI lineage: Bacteria > Bacillati > Actinomycetota > Actinomycetes > Propionibacteriales > Propionibacteriaceae > Tessaracoccus > Tessaracoccus sp. ZS01. The sequence continues at coordinate 18,031 of NZ_PQFE01000021.1, forward strand.
TCATCAACGGCCATTCCGACGTGGTGGGTGGCGCCGTCGTCGCGGCCACCCCGGAGCACCACGAGAAACTGCGCCAGTGGGCCAACGCGCTGGGCCTCACCTCCAGCGCGTTCGACGCCTTCCTCACCCTCCGCGGGCTCCGCACCCTCGACGCCCGCCTACGGATCCACGGCGAGAACGCAGCGGCCCTCGTCGACGCCATCCAGGACCACCCGGCGGTCGGCACCCTCTACTGGCCCGGCCTGCCGTCGCACCCAGGCCACGAGGTGGCCAAGGCGCAGCAGTCCGGCTTCGGTTCGCTCATCAGCGTTGAGCTGGCGGGCGGCCGGGCCGCCGTCGAACGGTTCCTCGACGGGCTTGAGATTTTCCACCTGGCGGAGTCGCTCGGCGGCGTGGAGTCCCTCATCTGCCACCCCGCATCCATGACCCACGCCGGCATGACCGACGAGGCGAGGGCAACAGCCGGCATCTCCGACGGGCTGCTGCGGATCAGCGTGGGCGTGGAGGGGCGCGACGACCTGGTGGCCGTCGCCACCCGCGCGCTCGACAGGGCGACATGATCAGCCTCACGCTGGCGCTGGCCCTCCGCGACGCGGGACTGGCCTGGGTGCCCAGCCCCGGGGACCGGTTCGCCGTGACGCGCACGGAGATGATCGACGACGTCTTCTACCTGGCGGACATGGTCATCGAAGCCCGCCCCCTGGAGACCGGCACTCTGTTCGCGTTCAACGGCACCACCGAATGGGCCCTGGATTCGGTGCCCCAGTCGGCGACGGTGTGGCTGCCGGACGAGAACCAGTTGCGGACGGCGCTGGACGACACGTTCGTCAGCCTGCGCCGGGAGGACCGCGAGTTCGTCGTCGAGCTGGCAGATGGCAGCACCCACCGCGACTCGGACGCCGAGAACGCGTACGCGGCCGCGTTGCTCGCAACGCTGGCGTAGACCCTCCACGTCGGAGTCCCGCGAGGATCAGGCGAACTGCATCGAGGGACCGACCCCAGTAGGCTGGGCGTGTGCCCAGATTCCTCGCTGCCCGGCCCGACGCCGACCTGCTGCGGCTCCCGTGGCAGGTGCCGCTGACCGATTGGCCGGCCCAGCACCTCGTCGCGCTGCCGCGCGGTATCTCGCGGCACGTGGTGCGGTTCCTCCAGGTGGGCGACGAGATCTTCGCCGCGAAGGAGATCCTCGAAGAGGTGGCGGTGCAGGAGTACCGCCTGCTCACCGAGCTGAAGCGGCTGAAGGTACCGTCGGTGGATCCGGTGGGCGTGGTCCTCGGCCGGGTGGACCCCAATGGCGACCCGCTGGATCCCATCCTCCTGACACGCCACCTCCCGTTCTCCCTGCCCTACCGTTCGCTCTTCTACCACGGCGTCAAGCATGAGACCGTCAACCGGTTGCTCGACGCCATGGTCGTCCTGTTCGCCCGCCTGCACCTCACCGGCTTCTACTGGGGCGACGTATCGCTGTCGAACATCCTCTTCAGGCGCGACGCGGGCGAGTTCGCCGCCTACCTCGTCGACGCGGAGACCGGCGAGTTGCACGACCAGCTCACGGACGGCCAGCGCGCCCACGACCTGCAGATCGCGCGCACCAACCTCTTCGGCGAATTCCTCGACCTGGAAGCGGGCGGCATCCTCGATCCGTCGCTGGACCCGGAGTGGCTTGTGAAGACCATCGAGGACCGTTACCACCAGCTCTGGGCGGAACTCACGGGCGTCGAGGAGTTCGACGAGTCCGAGCTGTACCGCCTGGAGGGGCGCGTCCGCCGCCTGAACGCCCTGGGGTTCGATGTGGCGGAGATCGACGTCGACGCCTCCGCGGACGGCGGCACCATCAGGATGCGGCCGAAGGTGGTGGAGGCGGGCCACCACACCCGTCGGCTGATGCGCCTCACCGGCCTCGACGCCGAGGAGCACCAGGCGCGCCGGCTCCTCAACGACATGGACACCTTCCGCGCCAAGAAGGCCCCCAACATGGCCGAGTCCGTGGCCGCGCACAAGTGGCTCGTCGAGGTGTTCGAGCCGGCCATCAACCGGATCCCGGCAGACCTCAGGAGCAAGCGCGACGCCGCCCAGTTCTTCCACGAGGTGCTCGACTACCGGTGGTACCAGTCGCAGCGGGAGAACCGCGAGGTGCCGACCGCGGACGCGGCCTCCGGCTACATCCACGAGATCCTCACCACCCTGCCCGACGAGCAGCTCGGTGACCTTCAGATGGTGGGCGGTGAACTGGCCAACAAGTACGACCCGTCCCATGGCTTCGTCGACGAGAACGAGGAGAAGCCGTACGACCCGTGGGAGGACAGCGCGAACGCTCCAGACCTGGAGTTGGCCGCCACGTTCGACATCAACGCCCTGCGGGCGAAGGCTGCCAAGAAGAAGCAGAAGTAACCGCTGGCGCCGTTCAGGCTTCCGCTCCCAGCGACTGCCTATCGCGCCTCGGTGCGCAGCATCTTCAGCCTGGAGGTGACGCGGTCGCCGGCCGAGACCATGCTGGACAGCCGGACTCGGTCGAGTTGCTTCCCCGGGACGCGCTCACCGGAGTCGAGCTCCGCCTCGTCGGCCGCTCCGCGGTCAGGCTGCGTCGTCGCGTCCTCTGACAGCACCGCATTACGACGGGTGACCGCCTTGTCCCACATCTCCTGAATCTGATCTGCGGCGGCGTCGCGGTCGGTGACGGTGAGGTTCGGTTCGAAGAGGACGGTGCTCATGGCCACTTGGATTGCGCTGCCGGCAGCCTCAACGTCCTCGGGTGAGGTCGCCGTCGCCAGTTGGGAGAGGGCCGTTTCGGCGAGGCCGGCAATCGCCGTCAGCTCGCGCCAGCGCTTGGGTCGCGACGGGGTCACCTGCACGTCGAGCACCAGATAGTTGAAGCCCCGGGCCGGAACCCAGTCATCGCCATCATGCATCATGAGCCGTGAACCATCGATGGCGAGACGGTCGAGCGAGCCTTCATCGGTCGGCCAGTCCGTCACCACCACGTAGCCTTCACGCAGCGCGTCGGCCTGGATCGACATCTGCAGGGCAATGAGCCCGATCGTCTCATCGGTACCGAGAAGCTTGTCGACACCGTTCGCGATCTTGGTGGCGATCGGCGCAGCAGCCGTGAGTTGAGGGACCTGCGTCAGGGACGCCAGGTCGCCGAGAAATTCGGTGGCAAGGTCGAGCAGGCCTTCCCCCGGGGCTGCCATCAGACCGACGACGATGCTGATCGCGTCGGAGTTCATGGGGAGGTCACCCGTGAGCGCCACGTTCTCGTGGATGAGGTGCGCGAAGTCGCCGTTGTTGAGGGAGGTGAAGCTGGATGGCCCGAGGGTGGTGGATACGGGGATTCGTTCGTCCTGACTTGGCCAGGTCACCATCGACTGCAACACGGGGCGGCGTTCACCCAGTCGCTGGCGGTCGAATCGGAGCCCCAGGTCTGCGCAGCTGACGGACAGGTAATAGCGCCCCTCGTCTTCGGGTCCGTAGGTGCTGTCATCCTGCGCGATCCATCCGTGCACGACGGTGCGTGACTCGCGCTGCCACAGGTCGCCGAGCTTGTCCAGGAATCCCATATCGTCCCCCACCGAAAAACAGCAATGTACCTTTCCTGTTTCCCGTTTGGCGATGGTTCGTCGGCATTGATCGGATCGGGGCTTTGCCGCTGGGTTCATTACCCAGCCCCGAGGCGCGGTCCCACCGCCGGGCGGTATCGTTCGGCGCACACCCCGGCGTCGGGGTCACGATCTTGGGAGGACCCAACTATGTTCAAGACCGTCCGTGTGGCCCTGGCGGCGCTCCTCGCCGTCACCGGCGCCGTGGTGCTGGCCCCGAACGCTTCGGCCGAGCCCGTCGACGTCTACTCGACGCCCGGCGAGCACACCGTCAACGGCCGCCAGTGGAGGACCACCTGCGAGCCGTACTCGGTCACCAAGCGCTGTCGCACCGAGATCATGGCCACCGTCGTGTCCTGGGACGGCGCCAAGTTCGTGCAGAAGAACGGCTGGGTGTTCAACAACCTGACCTACCTGCCAGCGCCGGTGGCGACGTGGAAGGGCAACCCTCTCGCCACGCACAACATGAACGGGTTCGTCAGCGGCGGCCGCAACTGGCGCACCGAATGCAACACGGCCACCACCGGCCAGGGCGGGTGCCGCTCCTACATCCAGGCTGACGTGATCGCCAAGACCGCGAGCGGCTTCACGTGGCAGACGCAGTGGGTCTTCAACTCGATGGTCCGCTTCAGCACCAACGCCCCGAAGCCCGTACCGACGGATCCCACCGAGCCCATCATCGAGCCGCACGTCGTCCCCATCGCTCCGTCGGATGCCCCCGCCATCGCCGGTTGGGAGAAGGAGTCGGTCGAGGGCCTCGTGTCCTACACCAAGGCCTCGGGCGACCGCTACGCGTTGGTCGTCGTCATGGCCCTGGGCGACATCGAGGGAGGGTCGCAAGCGCTGATCGCTGACATGACGAACACCGAGAACGTCGGCTCCGCTGTGTGCGGCACGATCGAGGAGATCGAGGCGGAGGCCTGCGTGCTGACCACGGCCACGTACGGGACGGTCATCGTGATGGCGGAAAGCGCCACCAGGGCCGAACTGCTGGAGGTCACCCTCAAGCTGGACGGCGTCCTCGTCTGATCCTGGAGCAACCATGACGGGCCCCGAGCTTCCGCTCGGGGCCCGCTGCGCGTCGGCGATAATGCGCCCCGCGGCACATCACCGAGGCCCGCCCGATAGTCTCCAGACAGGCCTCACCGTCGAGGCTGCGGACACAAGGAGCACCTATGAAGAAGGTCATCCGCGTGGCGCTGGCTGCGCTGCTGGGCACTGTCGGAGCACTCACGATCGCCCAAGACGCCTCCGCCGAGGTAGACATCTACTCGACCGAGGGTTACCACTATGTCAACGGCCGCGAATGGCGCACGCAGTGCGAGCCGTACTCGATCACCCACCGCTGTCGCACCGAGATCAAGGCGACGGTGGTCACCTACTCGGCTGGGAGGTTCGTCCAGAACACCGGCTGGGCCTTCAACAACCTGACATACCTGCAATCGCCCAGGGAGACGTGGGCGGGCAACCCCCTCGCCAGCCACAACATGAACGGCTTCGTCAGCGGCGGACGGAACTGGCGCACGGAGTGCGACACCGCCACCACAGGCCGGGGCGGTTGCCGCTCCTACATCGAGGCCGACGTCATCGCGAAGACCCCCGGGGGCTTTGCGTGGCAGAAGCAGTGGATCTTCAACTCGATGGTGCGCTTCGGCCCCGTCCAGCCGCTCCCCCAGCCCGTCACGCCCGTCTCGCCCGACCTCGAGAACTTCACCCCGACACCCATCGACCTGGCCGACGTCCCCGCCAGGATCGGCACGATGACGGCCTACGAAGCGGACGGCGCCATCATCTACTCCCGCAATCTCGCCGCCGAGACGGGCGTGGGAGTGGTGGCTTTCGGCAACCTGGACATGGGCGTCGAGATGTGGCGCCTCGGGCTCCAGGACTCGACGACGCTGGGCGCAGCCGTGTGCGGCACCATCCCGGACTCCGGCGAATACGTCTGCGTCTTCAAGTCGGCCAAATACGGGCACACGATGGTGATGGGGTTCAACACTCCGGTCGCCGATGTGCACCAGGTGACGACCACCCTCGTCTCCTCGATGAGCTGACCCGATGAGCTGAGGCCCGCGCCGCCCGTCAGGACCTGCGGGCGTGCAGGTGCTCGATCATGCCCACGTGACTGCGACCGCTGTCGACGATCTGGACCCCGCTCATGCGCTCCAGCTTCGGCAGCGGCCGCCGCGTCCAGTACTCGCCGTTGGTGCGTTTGGTCACCGCCTCCAGAGCCAACTGGAGCGCGTGCAGAACCGGGTTGGTCGAGACGACATGGTCTGCCAGCAGGATCCGGCCGTTCGGGCGGACCACCCGGACCAACTCCGCGAGGGCACGGTCGTCGTCGCCCACCCCGCACATGGCGAACGTGGACACGACGGTGTCGAAGGTGCCGTCGGCGAACGGGAGGTCCTGCGCGTCGCCCTCCACGAGCGTGACTTCGCGGCCGGTTCGCGCTGCACGGGCGCGGGCCTCGTCGAGCATGGGGGCGCTGATGTCGAGGCCGGTGACGGTGATGTCGTCGGGGTAGTGCGGGAGGTTGAGCCCGGTGCCGATGGCGACCTCGAGGGTCTCGCCCACGGCACGCTCACCCACCCAGCGGCGGCTGGCGGCCATGAAACGACCCTCCAGCGGCGCGACCATCTGATCGTAGCGCGCGGCCGTGGTGTCCCAGAGTCGCCGTTGGCGGTCTTCAGGCGTGGTCATGGACCCCAGTGTTCCACGCGGCCCGAACCCGGCGGGGTATCGGCCGTCAGCAGCCGTCGGGGCCGCAGGCGTCGCCCGCCTCGCCTTCGATGGTGATGAGGCTGGGGGTCTGTTCCGACGCCACGGTCTGCAGCACCTGGGCGAACACCTCTGCCGGCTGCGCACCGGAGACGCCGTACTTGTTCTCGAAGACGAAGAACGGCACGCCCTGCACCCCGATCTGACGCGCCGCCATGATGTCGTCCTCGACGGCGCGATCCAGCTCGGCGGAGTCGACGGCGGCGCGGGCCTCCGACTGGTCCAGGCCCGCTTCGGCCCCGAGCCGCGTCAGCACCTCGACATCGCTGATGTCCTCGCCGTCGATGAAGTGCGCCGCCAGGAGGGCTTCCTTGAGGGTGTCGGTGCGGTGGTCGCCGTCGGCCCGGTCCGCGGCCTTGGCGGCCTGCAGCAGGCGGTGCGCCTTACGCGAGTTGGCCACGACGAGGCCGTCAAAGTCGTACTCGAGGCCCTCCCCCGCGGCGTTGCCCTTGACGTGCTGGAGCATCTGCTCCACCTGGGGACGTGCGATGCCCTTCATCTCGACGAGGTAGTCGACCTCGGAGCGGTGGTCGTGCTCGGGCAGGCCGGGATCGAGCTGGTAGGAGCGCCAGGTCACGTTGACCAGGTCCTGCTGCGGGAACTCCGCAAGGGCCTTCTCGAAGCGGCGCTTGCCGATGTAGCACCACGGGCAGGCGATGTCGGACCAGATCTGAACGTCGATACTCACATTTTCAACCATACAGGAAGCGGGGCTGGCCGCCGCGCGTGCCCGTCGACAGTGCATCGACGGGGGCTCTGACCGGTAAACTGCCCTCTTGTGACGCTGAAGCTGTATGACACCGCCTCACGAACCGTGCGCGAGTTCGTGCCCCTCGTCGACGGCAAAGTGTCGATCTACCACTGCGGCCTGACCGTCCAGGCCTCACCCCACCTGGGCCACATCCGCAAGGAGGTCAACTTCGACGTCCTGCGCCGCTGGCTGGAGCACACGGGCTACCAGGTGACCGTGGTGGCCAACGTCACCGACATCGACGACAAGATCCTCACCAAGTCCGCCGAGGAGGGCGTCGAGTGGTGGGCGCACGCGTACCACTTCGAGCGCGAACTGCACGACGCGTACGCCTCGCTCGGCTGCAAGCCCCCCACCTACGAGCCGCGCGCCACGGGCCACATCCCGGAGATGGTCGAGCTCATCGCCGAACTCATCGGCAAGGGCCACGCCTACCCCGCGGCTGACAGCTCCGGTGACGTCTACTTCGACGTCACGAGCTGGCCCCGCTACGGCGAGCTCTCCGGCCAGAAGGTCGACCAGATGGAGGCCGCCGCCGACGCGGACCCGCGCGGCAAGCGCGACCCGCGAGACTTCGCACTCTGGAAGGGCCACAAGGCCGACGAGCCGCTCACCGCGAGTTGGCCGTCACCGTGGGGCCGTGGCCGCCCCGGCTGGCACATCGAGTGCTCGGCCATGGCGGGCAAGTACCTGGGCGACACCTTCGACATCCACGGCGGCGGCATCGACCTGCGCTTCCCGCACCACGAGAACGAACTGGCCCAGTCGGCCGCCGCGGGGCGCGGCTTCGCGCGCTTCTGGCTGCACAACGCCTGGGTCTCCATGGCCGGCGAGAAGATGAGTAAGTCGCTGGGCAACACCGCGCTGGTCTCCGAGGTCACGAAGGCCTACGACCCGCGCGCCGTGCGCTACTTCCTGCTCTCGCCGCACTACCGCTCCACCATCGAATTCTCCCCGGCCGACGACGAGACCCGCGGCTCCCTGGCCGAGGCAGAGAAGGCCATCGAACGCATCGACTCCTTCGTCGAACGCTCCCGCGCCTTCCTGCCCGAGGAGGGGTTCGTCGCCTACGCGCCGATGAACGCCGCCGGGTACGAGGCCTTCACGGAGGCGATGGACGACGATCTGGGCACCCCCGCCGCCACCGCCGCGCTCTTCGACTCCATCCGCGCCGGCAACCAGGCCATCGCCGCTGGCGACACGGAGAACGCCAGGCTCTACGCCCTCGTCGTGGACAGCATGCTGAACGTCTTCGGCATCCACCCCGACGCCCCGGAGTGGGCCAGCCAGGGCACCGACGCAGACCTCACCCCGGTCATCGACGGCCTGGTGGCCGCTCTCCTCGAACAGCGGGCCAAGGCCCGGGCCGAGAAGGACTGGGCAACCGCCGACAGCATCCGCGACACGCTGAGCAACGTCGGCCTCACCATCGAAGACACCCCGTCCGGGCCCAAGTGGCACCTCGACAACTGACGAAAGAAGCTCATGGCAGGCAACTCCTCGCGCCGCGGCGCGACCAGCAAAGGCAAGAACAAGGCCGCCGGCTCCGGTGGCCGCATCCGCCGATCCCTCGAAGGCCGCGGCCCCACGCCGAAGGCCGAGGAACGCACGTACCACAAGGCGTACAAGGCCAAGCAGTCCGCGCAGCGACGCACCCCGTCGAAGACCACGCGCCAGAAGCCGGCGGGCGCCGACTGGGTGGTGGGACGCAACCCCGTCTATGAGGCGCTGCTCGCCGGCATGCCCGTGAAGCAGGCCTTCGTGGCTGAGGGCTCGGAGCGCGACGACCGCCTCCGCGACATCCTCAAGTTCGCCGCGGACCGTGGCCTGCCCATGCTTCAGGTCACCCGCGCAGAGCTGGACCGGGTCACCGGCGGTGGCCTGGTGCACCAGGGCGTCGCCCTGCAGCTGCCGGCTTACGAGTACGCGGACCCGCAGGACCTCATCGCGGACGCATTCGAGGCGGACGGCATCATCGTGGCCCTCGACGGCATCACGGATCCCCGCAACCTGGGCGCGATCGTGCGTTCGGCGGCGGCGTTCGGCGCCGTCGGGGTGGTCATCCCGTCGCGGCGTTCCGCGTCGATGACCGCCGCCGCGTGGAAGACGTCCGCGGGTGCCGCGGCACGCCTGCCCATCGCGATGGCCACCAATCTCAACCGCACGCTCGAGCAGGCGACGAAGGCCGGGTTCACCATCCTCGGCCTCGCGGGCGAGGGCGAGGTGCCGATCAGCGGCGCCGCCGGCCTCGACGGGCCGCTGGTGATCGTGGTGGGCTCCGAGGACGAGGGGCTCGCGCGCCTGGTCCGCGACCACTGCGACCAGTTGGTGTCGATCCCGATCGCCAGCGAGGTGGAGTCGCTCAACGCGTCCGTGGCCGCGTCCGTCGCGCTCTACGAGGTCTCGCAGCAGCGCGCCGGCATCACTGAGGCTGTTCCCGGGCAGTGAACTGCACCCCGAACTGCAGCGGGGACGGGGTCGCGGTGAACTGCGCCGCGACCGTCACTCCCCCGGTGTAGAGGGCCTGCAGGGTTCCCTTCGGCTGGAACCGCATGGTGCCGCCGGTGTACGGTCCGGCCAACTGCCAGATGAGGTCCACCGTCGTGGACATCTCGATGTCGTCTGCCGCCACGGTCTCCGGCGCGACCACCTTGTGGTTGACGCCCTCGCTGTCCTCCAACGTGAAGGACTCCGGGCCGCTGAAGCTGTAGGTGAAGCGGGTGTCGGTGAGGCTGGGTTCAAACGTGAGCCGCAGCCTGAGCCACTGCATGCCGGCTGTTGCCCACCCGAGGCCGGGCAGCCACGGCGTCAGGACGCTCGCTGTCGGGTTCGGCGCCAGCGCCACCGCCAACTGCGCCTCGTCCTGCTCGATCTGCAGCGACGGGTCCGGCAGGCTGACGATGTTGTGCACGAAGATCTGCCGCTCCGGCTCCACCGCGATGAGATGCCGCTCCCGGAAACCCGTGGTGCCGGCCCACGCCTCGTCCTCGACGGGGGCGCCGGTGAGCAGGTCGAGCGACACGGTGCGCGTCTGGTCCGTCACGTCGAGGAACACCGGCGCCCCCTCGGGGATGCACAGCATGATGAGCGTCCAGTCGATGTCGTATTCGCCGTCGTCGTTGATGGTGTGGCGCACGAACGGCGCCCCGAGGTCGAACGCGACGTCGCCCACCCGTAGCCGGTGCGCGAGGTCCGCCCCTGGGTCGGGTTGGAACGACGGGACCCCCGCCGCCAGCGTGAACGCCAGGATCTGGTGGCCCTCCGGCGCGCGCAGCGGAGTGCGGCGCCGCACCTGCATGGCGGTCTGCTGGCCGAGCTCGGTGCCCAGGAACACCTGCTCGAGCCGCGCGTCGAAGTGCGGCGTCGAGATGCGCTGGCCCACGGTGCGGGCCTCCTCGATGGACTTCACGCCGTTGTCGCTGGTCTGGATGAAGAAGTCCGGCCGAAGTTCGACGGTGGGATCAACGGACTCCACTGCCTCCGGCGTGCCCTCCACCCACTCGATGGGCTCGAACGAACAGCCGCTCAACCCCAGCAGCGCAAAAAGCCCCAGCGCACCACGCCTGTTCACCGACACAGGGTGAAGGGTAACGGATGGGCCGTTCAGGACCTCGGGCACTAGAGTGGGCAGCACGCACCCCTGAATCCAAGGAGAACTGTGAGCGATCTCGAATCGATCTCGTCGGCCTACCGGACCCTGTTGGGCATGATCGAGGAGGTGGAGCCCCGCATCGCTCAGGCGACGCGCCAGGAGCTCACCGACCAGCGCGCGTCGCTGAAGCTCATCGCGTCCGAGAACTACGCCAGCCTTCCCGTGCTCGCCACCATGGGCACCTGGATGAGCGACAAGTACGCAGAGGGCACCGTCGGTCACCGCTTCTACGCCGGTTGCCAGAACGTCGACACCGTCGAATCGGTCGCCGCCGAGCACGCCCGTGAGCTCTTCGGGGCCGAGTACGCCTACGTGCAGCCCCACTCCGGCATCGACGCCAACCTCACCGCCTACTGGGCCATCCTCGCGCACAAGATCGAGTCCCCCGCGCTGGAGGAGTTCGGCGTGAAGGGCGTCGCGGAGCTGAGCGAGGCGGACTGGGAGACCCTGCGCCGCCGCTTCGGCGACCAGCGCCTGCTGGGCATGTCGCTCGACGCCGGCGGCCACCTCACCCACGGCTTCCGCCCGAACGTGTCCGGCAAGATGTTCCACCAGCGTTCCTACGGCACCGACGCCAAGACCGGCCTGCTCGACTACGAGGCCCTGCGCGCGCAGGCCAAGGAGTTCAAGCCGCTCGTGCTCGTGGCCGGTTACTCCGCCTACCCGCGTCGCATCAACTTCGCGAAGATGCGCGACATCGCCGACGAGGTGGGCGCCGTCCTCATGGTCGACATGGCCCACTTCGCCGGCCTGGTGGCCGGCAAGGTGTTCACCGGCGAGGAGGACCCGGTCCCCTACGCCGACGTCGTGACCACCACCACGCACAAGTCGCTGCGCGGCCCGCGCGGCGGCATGGTGCTGGCGACGGCGGAGTACGCCCCGTCGGTGGACCGTGGCTGCCCGCTGGTGCTCGGCGGCCCGCTGTCGCACGTCATGGCCGCGAAGGCCGTGGCGCTCGCCGAGGCCCGCACCGCTGAATTCCAGACCTACGCGCAGGCCGTGGCGGACAACGCCAAGGCGCTGGCCGAAGGCCTCATGAAGCGCGGCGGCAAGCTGGTCACGGACGGCACGGACAACCACATCGTGCTGCTCGACACCACCGCCTTCGGCCTCACCGGCCGCCAGGGCGAGGCCGCGCTGCTCGACGCGGGCATCGTCACCAACCGCAACTCTGTGCCCAACGACCCGAACGGCGCCTGGTACACCTCGGGCGTGCGCCTCGGCACCCCGGCCCTCACCTCGCGCGGCTTCACCGCCTCGGACATGGACGCCGTCGCCGACATGATCACGGGCGTGCTGAAGGCCACCAAGCCGACGACCACCTCGGCCGGTGCTGCCAGCAAGGCGAAGTACGCACTCGACGACGCGGCGCGCGACAACTCGCTCGCCGAAGCCGAGCGGCTGCTCAACCTGCACCCGCTCTACCCGGGCTTCGAGATCTGATTCTTCAGTCCCTGACCTGAACAGAGAGAGGGGCCGCGATGCAGCAGCATCGCGGCCCCTCTTCCGTTTCGGGAGTTCACTGTGCCCTTTCCTCAGAGGAGGGGGCGGACCGCCTCCATGATGGGCTCGAGGTCTGCCGGCGCGGCGTCCAGGCTGGTGACGTGGACGGTGCCGTGGTTGGCGCTGTCGAAGACGCAGGCCGACATACCGGACTGCACGCCGCAGTAGGCCTTGCCCGCCTCCAACTCCTTGACGTCCTCCATGATCGACGCGTAATCCGCCGCATTCTGGTGCGGGGCCGTGGCGTTGACCGTGACGCTCTCGAAGGTGTCCTCGGCCAAGGCGCCCCGGCTGTAGATGGCCTGGTCGAAGGAGAGTTCCGTGTCGAGGACGAACTCGCCGATCTCCACGGGGAGGAGCGCCTTGTCGATGGGGAGTTCCTCGAAGAGGTCGTCCGGGACGTCCTCGACGGAATCCGACGCGGTGGGCGACGCCGCGGGAGCGTCAGAGGTCTGTGGCGCGGGCTCCGAGGTGGCGACAGCCGGCGTGGACGCCGGGGTCTCGGTGGGGGTGACGCTCCCGGCGCCGGTGCAGGCCGCACCCAGCCCCACCATCACCAGCGCGCTCACCGTCAGCGCGAGGCGTCTGCCTGCATACGTCATTGCCTTCTCCTTCGTCGGACCGTCGGCAAGATTACCTATCGCGGGGCTCACGCGAGGAGGGCCACCGCGACGGCCGCGACCCCTTCGCCGCGACCCGTCAGCCCCAACCCGTCGGTGGTGGTGGCGGTCACGGTCACAGCGGCACCCAGCGCCTCCGTCAGCACGGCTTGGGACTCGGCGCGCCGAGCGGCGAAACGGGGCCGGTTGCCGATGATCTGTACGGAGACGTTGCCGATCTCGAACCCTGCTGCGCGCACCCTGCGTGCGGTCTCCGCCAGGAAGGCGACACCGCTGGCCCCGGCCCACTCCGGCTCGGACGTGCCGAAATTGGAGCCCATGTCGCCCAGCCCTGCGGCGCCGAACAGCGCATCACACGCGGCGTGCGCGGCGACGTCACCGTCGGAGTGCCCGGCCAGCCCGGCCGGCTCATCCGGGAAGTGGAGGCCGCCCACCCACAGCGGCACCCCCTCCTCGAGCCGATGCACATCAGTACCAATGCCGACGCGCATCAGTGGTCCTTCCGGTTCTGCAGAATGGCCGCGGCCACGATGAGGTCTGTGGGTTCGGTGATCTTGAGCGCGTCGCGGTGGCCCGCCACGAGGGAGACGTGCATGCCGGCGAACTCGCACACCGTCGCGTCGTCCGTCACTTCAACGCCCTCGGCGGCGACGGCGGCGTGCGCGTGACGCAGGGCGCCCAGGCGCGCACCCTGGGGAGTCTGGACGGCGCGGAGCCTGGCCCGGTTCACGACGACAGAGGTGTCCTCGTCCACGCGACGCACCGAATCGACGACGGGCACCACCGGGATGACCGCCTCGGCGCCGCCGGCCACGGCGTCTGCCACGGACCGCACAACAGCGGGCGGCACCAGCGCGCGGGCCGCATCGTGCACCAGGACGACGGCGTCAGCGGGCGCTTCCAGGGCGGCGAGGCCGTGGGCCACCGACTCCTGCCGCGAAGCGCCCCCCGGCACGCAGCGCACCGGGACGGGCACGCCGTCGAGCTGCTGGTCGAACTCCGCTTCGAAGCCGGCCGGGATGGTGACGACGACGGCGGTGACCCCACCGTCGATCAACGCATCCACGGCGCGGCGCGCGAGGGAGACACCCTCGAGTTCAACGAGGGCCTTCGGCACGGGCGCACCCAGCCGGGAACCACTACCGGCCGCCACCACAACGGCGACGACCGGTACTTGAGTGTTTGACACGAAGGTTGTCTGAATCAGGAAGCGAGCACTTCGTCGAGAAGCGTCTCGGCCTTCTCCTCATCACAATCTTCTGCGAGCGCGAGCTCAGCGAGCAGGATGGAGCGGGCCTTCGCCAGCATCCTCTTCTCGCCTGCGGAGAGCCCCTTGTCGCGGTCACGACGCCACAGGTCGCGGACGACCTCAGACACCTTGATCACGTTGCCGGAGTGCAGCTTCTCCATGTTCGCCTTGAAGCGACGCGACCAGTTGGCCGGTTCCTCGGTGTGTTCTGCGCGGAGCACATCGAACACCCGCTCAAGGCCTTCCTGATCGACCACGTCGCGCACGCCGACGAGATCGAGGTTGTCGGACGGGACACGAATCACGAGATCGTTTTGGCCGAGCACACGAAGAACGAGGAACAGTTTGTCCTCGCCCTTGATCGTCCGGTTTTCGATGTCCTCGATGACAGCCGTTCCATGGTTTGGGTAGACGACCGTCTCACCGATCGAAAAAGTCATATCTTGAAGACCACCTTTCCACAGGCAATTCTAGCAGGCTCCCTATACACCCGGGGCGCCTGCCCGTAACGGCGGGGGTCCGCGAACACGGCGAGAGTGTCGCACCTGGTGCGGAGAACTGGTTACTATGTGCTCACGCATGCCCCTGACCGGAGGACCCATGACCAAGCCCGTGCGCCGTTTCGCGGCCATCACCGTCGCCGCAGCACTCGCCTTTTCGATGAGCGCCTGCACCCGCGCTGGCTGGGTCCCGGATTCCCCGCCGGCCGCAGGCGTGCAGGCCGAGGACAACGGCTACAAGATCCGCAACATCGTCATCGTGGCGGACGACGCGGGTGAGGCGGTGCTGCTCGGCGGCATCCACTCCCGCGACGAGGCCGCGGAGGTGACCGGCATCACGGTGGCCGCCGAGGAGGGCTTCGAGCAGTACGGCGAGCCTGTCGACATCGGTTTCACCGCGTCGATCCCCCGTGGCAACTCCGTCTACCTCGATGGTTCGGAGACGTCCTTCTCCAACCCGGATCTGGAACTGGGTCGGTTGGCAGAGGTCACGGTCACCTTCGACGGCGGCACCAGCCTGAAGGTCCACACGCCGGTCATGAGCTCCGAGCACGAGGACTTCTCCGAGGCGTACTCCAACGCCGGCTGACCTCCCCTCGGACCGCGGTACTGCTGGATTTGATGCCGTACTTGGCATCAAAGTCAGCAGTGAGCGAGCGCCTCTGGGTGTGCGGTGCTGGACGGGGGTCCACTGGCGGCTACAAACCCAGCACCCGCGTCAGCCCTCGTACTTGTAGCCCAACCCGCGCACGGTGATCAGACGCCGCGGCTCGGACGGGTCCTTCTCGATCTTCGAACGCAACCGCTTGATGTGCACGTCGAGGGTCTTGGTGTCGCCGACGTAGTCGCTGCCCCAGATCCGGTCGATCAGCTGGCCGCGGGTCATCACCCGGCCCGCGTTGCGCACCAGCAGTTCGAGGAGCTCGAACTCACGCAACGCGAACCGCACGTCCTCGCCGTCGACGGTGACCTGGTGGCGCTCGACGTCGATGCGGACGCCCTCCACCTCCACCACCTCCGGCAGCAGCACCTGGTCCATGCCGCGGCGCAGCACCGCCCGGATACGGGCCACCAGCTCGCGGTGGCTGAACGGCTTGGTGACGTAGTCGTCGGCACCCAGTTCGAGGCCCACCACCTTGTCCACCTCGGAGTCGCGGGCCGTGACCATGACGATCCCGACGTTACCGCGGGCCCGCAGCTGACGGCAGACCTCGACGCCCGGGATGCCCGGCATCATGAGGTCGAGCAGCACGAGGTCGGCCCCGTTCTTGTCGTACTCAGCCAGTCCCTCCGCGCCATCGGCCGCAGTCGCGACATCGAAGCCTTCCTTGCTGAGCATGAAGCTGGTGGCGTCGCGGTACGAGTCCTCGTCCTCGATGATCAGGATGCGGGTCACAGCGCAAATTCCTCCTCCGCCAGGGCGGTGTCTAGTGGATCAGGCCCGAGATAGGCCGGAAGTCTCAAGGTGAAGGTGGATCCCTGCCCGAGCCTGGACCACACGCGGATGGATCCCCCGTGGGCCAGGGCGATATGGCGAACGATACTGAGGCCCAGCCCGGTGCCGCCAGCGTCCCGCGACCGGCCGTAGTCCACGCGGTAGAAGCGCTCGAAGATACGCTCCTGCTCCTCCGCGCTGATGCCGATGCCGTTGTCGGAGACCTTGATGTCGACGAACCGGTCCCCCTCCGCGGTGACCTGCAGGATGCTCAGCGTCACCCGGGCCTGCTCGTGGGAGTAGTTGATGGCGTTCTGCACCAGGTTGCTAACGGCGTCCGCCAGCTGCCACCTGTCACCGATGACGTAGGTGTGCGCCGTGCGCGCGACGATGAGGCTGACCCCGCGCTTCTCCGCGCGGGCACGGGAGCGGCTCACCGCCTCCGTGACCACCTCGTGCACGTCGACGATCTCGCGGCTGAGCATGGGGTCTTCCGACTGGAGGCGTGACAGGTCGATGATCTGATTGACCAACTGCGCCAGCCGCGACGACTCATGCTGCAGGCGACCGGCGAACCGCTGCACGGCGTCGGGGTCGTCGCTGGCCGCTTCCACGGCCTCCGCCAGCACGCTGAGCGCACCGATGGGGGTCTTCAGTTCGTGCGAGATGTTGGCCACGAAGTCGCGGCGCACGGCCTCGACGCGGCGCTGCGTCGACTCGTCGTCGGCGATCACGAGCACCAGGTCGTCGCCCATGGGCGCGACCCGGGCCGCCAGTTCGAGGGCCTCGGCGCCGGGGTGCATCTCCCGCCGGATGGGGCCGCGGTACAGGTTGCCGCTGGCGCGGACCTCCCGGATCTTCTCCAGCAGGGCGGCGAACCCCACGCGGCTCCCCCGCGCGAGGTTGAGCACGATGCCCGGCTCGTTGACATGCAGGATCTCGTCGTGGGGCCCCACCAGCATGGCGCCGGAGTGGAGCAGGTCCATCGAGATGCGCAGCTCCTCGCTGGCCTCGACGCGACCCTGGGCCTCCAGCAGCCGGCGACGCGCAAGGCCCCGCCGGATCAGCAGGACGAACGTCACCACCACGAGGGCCAGGAAGGCCCCAATGAGGCCTGCGACGGCGGGATGCATGTGCCACATCATATGGTGCCGAGCGCGGTTGGCTAAGTCATCAGACAACCCTGAACGCACCGGTCCGGGATGCGGAACCAATCCTTCACCTGCCGTTCATCGTTCATTCACCGAGATGACACGTCCAGCTAGGTAGACGTCCTAACCTCGGTCAGGAAAGGTGTCCAGCTAGACTCGGGGCAACCGTGACAAAGGAGTACCGCAGAATGCGTACCAGCTACCATGAGGAACTTGATTCCGTCCTGGACAGCCTCGTTCATATGGCAGATCTCGTCGAGGTCGCCATCATCGAGAGTTCCGAGGCGCTGCTCACGGCAGACCTGGGCCGCGCGGAAGCCGTCATCACCAATGACGCACAGCTGGACAAGATGCACGAGGAGCTCGAGTTCCAGTGCCTGAGCCTGCTCGCGCTCCAGGCGCCCGTCGCCGGCGAGCTTCGCACCATCGTGTCGGCCATCCGCGTCGTGTTCGAACTCGCCCGCATGGGGGATCTCGCCGCGCACATCGCCAAGATCGCCCGCCTGCGTTACCCGGCCCACGCCGTCCCGGAGCGCTTCGAGCCGAACTTCCGCGAGATGGCGAAGATCGCCGAAGAGGTCATCGACGTGGCCCGCCTGTCGCTGGCGGAGCGCGACGCCAAGGGCGCCAAGTCGCTGGCCACCATCGACTCCCGCATGGACGACCTGCGTCGCGACCACTTCACCGAGATCTTCAAGGAGGGCTCGGAGATCAGCGTCGAGGGTGCCGTGGACGTTGCATTGCTGGGCCGCTACTTCGAGCGCTTCTCGGACCACGCCGTCGCCGTGGGTCGCCGCGTGATCTACATCATCACCGGGGAGATCCCCGAGGGTGAAGAGTGGCCCAACGCCTGACCCGGCTGAGCAGGCCAGGGGTGTCGCCGCTAATGTTGGGCGCATGACTGCGAAGCTGATCCTGCTCCGTCACGGCGAGAGCGAATGGAACGCGAAGAACCTGTTCACCGGTTGGGTGGACGTCGACATCAATGAAAAGGGCATTGCGGAGGGCAAGAAGGCCGCCGAACTGCTCAAGCAGGAGGGGCTCCTCCCGGATATTCTGCACACCTCCCTGTTGCGCCGCGCCATCCACACCGCCTACCTGGCGCTGGATGGTTGCGACCGCCACTGGATCCCGGTCAAGCGCAACTGGCGCCTGAACGAGCGCCACTACGGCGCCCTGCAGGGCAAGGACAAGGCGCAGACGCTGCAGCAGTACGGCGAGGAGCAGTTCATGCTGTGGCGCCGCAGCTACGACACGCCTCCGCCGCCCATCGACGTCGACGACGAGTTCAGCCAGCACCACGACGCGCGCTACTCGGACATCCCGGAGGCTGACCGTCCCCGCACCGAGTGCCTCAAGGACGTCGTGGCCCGCCTGCTGCCCTACTGGGAAGCGCACATCGTGCCTGACCTGGCCGAGGGCAAGACGGTGCTGATCACCGCGCACGGCAACTCGCTGCGCGCGCTGGTCAAGCACCTCGACGGCATCTCCGACGAGGACATCGCCGGCCTGAACATCCCCACCGGTATCCCGCTCTACTACGAACTGGACGAGGACTTCAAGCCTGTCACCCCCGGGGGCCGCTACCTCGACCCCGAGGCCGCCAAGGCGTCCATCGAGGCCGTCAAGAACCAGGGCAAGAAGTAATCACCACTCCGCATTCCACTCGCAGGCCCCACGTGTTCGTGGGGCCTGCATTGCTCTGCCTGCTTCTGCTGAGCGGCTGCTTCCCCGGCCCGCCCATCGAGTCGCCGGAAGTGGAGACCGCGCAGGTGACGACGGCGGAGGTGACGACGCCCCCCGCGTCCCAGCCCGGCACCCCAGCGGTCACTGAGGAAGCGGAGGCCCCGGAGCCCGACACCATCAGCGCCAGCCCGACGGACGGGCCTGCGGCGGCCGCCGTCGTCGGGGACCTCGTGCCGGTGGCGGGCGTCATCGACGGCGACACTATCGACGTGCTGATCGACGGCGAGCGGACCCGCATCCGCGTCATCGGGATCGACACCCCGGAACGCGGCGACTGCGGCTACCAGGAGGCGGCCAGCGCCATGCAGTCGCTGGTGCAGTCGCGCGATGTGCGCATCGAATTCGATCCCACCCAGGGCGACACCGACCGCTACGACCGGTTGCTGCGGCACGTCTTCACCGCCGAGGGCGCCAATGTCGCCGAAGAGATCATCGCCCGCGGCCTGGGCCGCGAGTACACCTATGCCGACCCGTACGCCTACGTCGCCGACCACCTGGCCGCTCAGGCCGGCGCCCAAGAACAGGGCCTCGGGGTGTGGGGTGAGACCTGCGACGCAGGGCGACCCCCCGTCGACACCCCCGTCGCGCCGGGGCAGCCGCCCGTGGGCGTCTCCTCGCAGGACTGCCTGATCAAGGGCAACATCAACCGCGAGGGCGAACACATCTACCACCAGCCGGGGCAACAGCACTACGACGAGACGAAGATCGACGAGTCCTACGGCGAGCGCTGGTTCTGCACCCCCGAAGACGCTGAGGCCGCCGGTTGGCGCGCCGCGAAACGCTGACCCCCTCGTCGTACCTCCCCCGCCACTGGGAATACAGTGACAGGCATGAAGACTGCCCTCGTCACCGGTGCCAGCTCGGGCATCGGAGCCGCCACCGCCCGCCAACTCGCCGCCGCGGGCTACCGCGTCATCTGCGCCGCACGCCGTGAAGACCGCATCGTCGCGCTGGCCCAGGAGATCGGCGGTGCCGCCGTGGTGTGCGACATCACCTCCGACGACGACGTGACCCGCCTCGCTGCGGCCGTTGGCGACCGGCTCGACGTGCTGGTCAACAACGCGGGCGGCGCCCTGGGACTGGAACCCGTCGCCGAAGCCGACCTGGACAGGTGGGCGACGATGATCGCGACCAACACCATCGGCACCGCCCGCGTCACCAAGGCCCTGCTGCCTGCGCTGGTGGCCGCCGAAGGCGTGATCGTGTTCGTGACGTCCCTGGCTGCAGACGCCGGCTACGAGGGAGGCGCGGGCTACTGCGCCGCGAAGGCCGGCGAGCGCGCCGTCGTCGAGTCGCTGCGGCTGGAACTGTTTGACCAGCCCGTGCGAATCACCGAGATCGCCCCCGGCATGGTGCAGACCGAGGAGTTCGCGCTCACCCGCTTCGACGGCGACCGTGAGCGGGCGGATAAGGTGTACGCCGGCGTCGAGGAGCCGTTGACGGCCGACGATGTGGCGGACGTGATCGTGTTCATGGCCACCAGGCCGTCGCACGTGAACATTGACCGCCTGGCGATCCGCCCGCGGGCCCAGGCCGCGTCGCACAAGGTGCACCGCACCGCCTGAGCGGTTCGTTCAAGTTTCAGGCCCAGTGCTGGATTTGGCGCCGTACTTGGCCTCAAAGCCAGCATTGAACACGGCCGCCCGATTTCAGTGCTGGATGTGGCGCCGTCCTCGGGCACAAACCCAGCAGTGGAGCGAAGCTCAAGCCGCCGGACGACGCTGGGAACCACCCACCTGACGCGTTGGCTGCCTTCGCCCACGGTCGGCACCAGCGGCCGAGACCCGACGCGCTGACGCGCTGACGCGAAGAACCCCCGGGCTTCCAAGCACGTTTGCTTGGAGCCCGGGGGTTCCGTTTCAGCTACTCGGCTGACCGCCTGAGCCGGACGGGGAAGCCCGGCCCAGGTCAGGATCAGGCTCGCTTCTCGGGTCCTCCGAACATCACGATGTTGTTGAAGACCCACTCGTTGCTCTGCGAGAAGGCGTAGCCACCCGCAGGCTTCGCCGTGGCCGCGTACACCGTCGTCCAGGTGTAGGAGCGGCACGCGCCCCGACCGGTGGCGGCGGTGTCGCATTCGGTCTTCCACCGCCGACCGGCCGACGTGAACACGCCGTTCGTGGTGGAGCCCAGGTCACCGAGCGGGTTGCCCTTCCAGGCCTGCCGGGTCATGTAGGGCAGGTAGGTCAGGTTGTTGAACGCCCACCCCGACTCGCGGACGAACGTGCCGTTCTCTACCTTGACCACGGTCGCCCAGATCTCGGTGCGGCACCGCTCCGTCTGCGAGTAGGACTCACATTCCGTGAACCACTGACGACCATTGAACTCATGCTTGCCCGGCAGGGTGTAGGGCACCGTCGGGACGTACTTGTCCGAGGCCGGCGTGACCGTCGGCTTCACCGACGGCTTCACCGAGGGCTTCACCGACGGGGTCACCGATGGGCTGGCCGACGGCGATGCGGACGGCTGCACCGAAGGCGACGGCGACGGGCTCGGCGACGGCGACGGGCTCGGCGACGGCGACGGGCTCGGCGACTGCGTCACCTCTCCGCACGTGAACTTCGCGTCGCCCCAGATGCCGTGGGCGGCGCCGATGCCGGTGACGCCCTTGATGCCCAGTTCGATGAAGTCCACACCCGTCACGTCCACGTCCACGACGTCGGGCTCGGTGAGCGCCTCCACGAAGCTGCGGGAGCTGAACACCTCCTCGCCGTCCGAATTGACGGTGAACACAACGGGACCGTAGTAGCCCTCCTCATGGCCGACCTCGGCGGTGAAGCGCGTGCACTCCCCGCCCAGGTAGTAGAGGATCGAGCCGTCGGCGTGCACGCCGAGGCCCTTCTCGTAGACCACGCTCGCACCCTCCGAATCGAGGTAGGCACTCGTCAGGGGGCCGGACGTGGTCTGGCCGGGATCCAGGTTGACCATGTCGCGGCCGATCGTCCCGTAGCCGTTGGTGGCGGTGACCCATTCCCAATCGGAGGCGAACACCGTCTCGGTCGGCGCGTCAGGCAGGGCCGTGGACACCAACTCCCAGGCGAACATCTTCAACGTCGACGCCGGCGGAAGCGTCACAGACTGGACCGTCTTCGCCGGGTTGACCGGCACGAAGTTCTGGTAGATCTGATAGCTGTAGTCGCCGTATTCGTAAGCGCCGCCGGCGTTGTTGCGGCCCTTGGTCACGATGCCCACCGTGGAGCCGAGCGTCCCGTGGCTCGATTGGTACAGCCAGTTCGGGAACCCGGCGCTGCCGGTGGAGCTGCTGCCGTCGGTGTAGTTGATCCGGAACTCGCCGGTCACTCCCTGGCCGGTGGCCGCCGACGCCAGGATGGCGAGGTGCGTGCCGCGGCCGTTCAGGGTGATGGTCTGACCACCCATGACAACCGAGTTGGGCTCGTCGGGCACGGGTGCCCAGTCGTAGGTCACGGGGATGTCCCCCGTCGACACGGTCACCTCCGAGCCGGGCGTGATGCCCAGGCCGACGAGCTGTTCCGCGGAGAACGACGCGCCCCCGCCGTCGAAGTTGCCCTCGGCGGCGTTGGCCAGTGTGGTGATCGACACGTGGTTGAAGGCGTCCGCCAGGGAGGCGTAGGTCACCTCGGTCTCCCCCGATGCGACGGCGGAGTTCTGGTTGCCCGCCGAGTCACGGTACGTGGCCGTGGCCGTCAACTCCGTGCCTCCCGGAGCGGCACCCTCACCGGCGCGCACCACGAACGTCTGCGACGCTGACGCGCCGCCGGCAACCGTGCCGGGGGCGGTGCCCGCCGACACCTGGGTCCAGCCGTCGGGCAGATTCAGCGACACGGCGACGTCGGTCTTGGCCACCGTCGCGGTGTTGGTGAAGGTGGCGGTGACGGTCGTGTCCGCGCCGCGGGCCGTGACGGCCGGCAGGTCGAACGCGAGCTGCGCCATCGTGGCGTCCGGGGCGTCGCCGCCCACGGCGGAGGCCCCCTTCAGGACGACGGTGGTGCTGGCGGTGGCCGCCAGCGTGCCCGCCTTCACGGTGACGGCGCCTGCGGCGGCGTCATAGAACCAGCCGGTGGTGGCCGTCTCGAGCACCGCTGCAGAGGCTGCCTCCGCGACGACGGACCCGCCCACGGTGACCGAATCCGGCCGGCCCGCGGTGTGGGCCACCACGCGGTAGGGCCGCGACTCGGCCTTCCCGAGGTAGCTGCCTTCGCGCTTGCCGATGGTCACCGTCACGTCGCCGGCCCCGGATTCGGGGGCGGTGACCGCGAGGGTCTGCAGGCTGCGCTGGCCGTCCTGGTAGCCGCGGGTGACCTTGTCGTCCTCGTAGAGCGTGTAGCTCGACGACCCGCTGGGGTAGACCTGCACCGTGAGCTCGGAGTTCTCCGGCGTCAGGTTCGAGTTGCGCGCCGCGATGCCGTGCGGCACGAGCGCGCCGGCCCGCACGAAGACGGGCAGCGTGTCCAGGGGTGCGGGGTGGTTGTTGAGCACCTGGCCCCCCGGGTAGAGGCGCCCGGTCCAGTAGTCGACCCAGGTCTCCCCGGCCGGCAGATAGATCCCGCTGCGCGAGCGCGCGGCCGTGTAGACGGGGGCCACGAGGTAGTCAGTGCCCAGCATGAACTGGTTGTTGGCCTCGGCCGAGTAGGCGCCGAGGTCGTCCGGGAATTCGATGGCCATGTGCCGCATCACCGGAGTGCCGGTGGCGTGCGCCTCCTGGGACAGCGAGTAGATGTAGGGCATCAGCCGCTGGCGCAGTTGGAGGTAGGAGCGGTTGATCTCGGTGGCCTCGTCGCCGTACAGCCACGGCCGCTTGTCCGTGGCGGCCCAGCCCGACATCGAGTACAGCGCGGGCGCGAACGCCTTCCACTGGAGGTCACGCACGTAGCTCTCGGGGGAGCCGCCGAAGATGCCGTCGACGTCGCCGGTGGCGAACGGCTGGCCGGAGTTGCCGGAGCCGGTGAGGGCGGAGACCTGCCAGCGCACCGCGTCGAGGTTGCCGGAATGGTCACCCGCCCAGGTCATGCCGCAGCGCTGGGCGCCTGCCCAGCCCTCCACCATGAGCGCGGTGCCGCGTGCGTCGGAGTTGTCCTCGATCCCGCTGTGGGCGGACTCGCAGGCGGTGAGTGCCATGCGGTATCCGGAGCCGACCCAGGCGACGTCGAGCTTGCGCAGGCGCACGCCCGCCTCGCCCACTTCGTAGGGCTGGTTAGTCAACGAACGCTGCGTCCACAGGCCGGTCTTGAGGCCGGTCTGGTCCTCGATGGCCTGGACGGTCTCAGGAAGCTGGACGTACTCGCAGCCGTAGCCGTCGTTGACGAGCATCCACCCGCCGGGCATGTCGTTCTCGACGAAGCCCTTGGCGATCTCGAGCGCGTCAGGAGTGGTCAACTTCCCGGGCGTCTTCTCACCGTTGTAGGTGGTGCTGCTGCGGTTGTAGCAGTCGGCGTCGCCGTACTCGAGCGCGTAGACGGGCGGTAGGTGGGGGCGGCCGGTCAGCTGGGTGTAGCTGTCCAGCGCCTGCCTGTAGTCACCGGCGAAGTAGTAGGCGTCGAAGCGCTGCTCCTCGTGGGCGGTGGTGCCGTTGGCGAAGTCATAGGTGCCGCGCGCAAACGTGTTGCGCAGGACGCCGTAGCCGGCGGAGCTGAGGTAGAACGGCACCGCGTTGGGGTAGCCGTTGTCGTCCCAGTCGAAGTTGCGGGCCACGTTGATGACGGAACCGGTGTGGATGGAGCGGCCGTTCTGCATGCCGCCGCCGAGGAACTGCTCGTCCGGGTCCACCTGGAGGCGCTGCGCCGTGGTGCCCGCACGGAACTCCAAGGGCGAGGTCTCCCGCCAGAGGACGCTGCCGTCGGCGCGCTTGGCGGTCATGACGCCGGTGGCCTTCTCGATCTCGACGCTGACACCGCCCGCGGCCTTGACCACGACGGTGGCGCCGTCGGTCACGGACGCGGTGGCCCCAGCGAACTCGGAGAGCCCGACGATGATGTTGGCGCTCTGCGTGGCGTCGCCCTGGGGCGTGTTGGCAGGATCCGTAAATTCGGTGCGGGTGGCCTCGAGGCGGAAGGTGTCGCCGTCGAGGAACGTGATGCGCACCTTGCCGCGCTGCGCGGTGAGGGTGGCCTGGTTGCCTGAGGAGGTGACGGCGGTGATGCTGCCGAGCGTGGTGGGGGTGCCCGTCAGCGGGACCTCGGGGG
>NZ_PQFE01000022.1:0-36794 GCF_022342445.1 Tessaracoccus sp. ZS01
GTGGCCGATGGGGCCGGGGGTTTCCGCCCGGTACGGCTCGCCGGACGACAGGGGGCCCACCACAGGGGTCGCGAACCCGTCCGGTCTCTCCACGGGCGCGTAGGCCGCGCCGTCCTTCCATGTCGCCATGGATTCATCGTAATGGCCCTGCGGCAACGGGGTCGGAACGTCAGGTTGGGCAAACGTACGGACAAACCTCTCCCCTGTACCTCGGTGCGCACATTTCCTGTTCACTTCACGGGGTAAATGAGCAGGATATGCTCAGGTCACGTTGCGCACAATAGGGTGGCGGGATGCAAAGCCGGACATTTCGGCAATCAGATTCGTGAAGATTCGGGAAAAACCATGGAAGTTATCATCGTTGAGAACGCTGACCAGGTGGGTCAGGTCGCCGCAGACAAGGTGATCGAGAACCTGGAGGGCATCGCAACTCCGGTCCTGGGCCTCGCCACGGGCAGTTCCCCGCTGTCGCTGTACGCGGAGTTGTCGCGCCGTTCCACCGAGGGCATCATCGATTTCTCACACGGCCTCGGCTTCGCTCTCGACGAGTACGTGGGCATCGACCCGGCGCACCCCGAGAGCTACCGCAACGTGATCCACCGCACCGTCGTCGAGCCGCTCGGGATGGATCCTGACCGCGTGCGCGTGCCCAACGGCTTCGCCGACGACCTGGAGGCCGCCGCTGACGAGTACGACGAGGCCATCGAGACCGCCGGTGGGGTCGACGTGCAGATCCTGGGCATCGGCTCCAACGGCCACATCGGGTTCAACGAGCCGTTCTCGTCCTTCTCCTCGCGCACCCACGTCGAGATCCTCACCGCGCAGACCCGCGAGGACAACGCGCGCTTCTTCAACTCCATCGACGAGGTCCCCACGCACTGCATGACGCAGGGTCTCGGCACCATCATGGACTCCCGCGTGGCCGTCCTGGTGGCCACCGGTGAGCACAAGGCCGACGCCATCGCAGCCATGGTCGAGGGGCCCGTCGCCAACGTGATGCCGGCCTCCATCCTGCAGTTCCACCCCAACTGCATCGTGATCGTCGACGAGGCCGCCGCCTCGAAACTCGAATACGCTGCGCAGTTCAAGGCCCAGCACGCGCTGAAGCAGCAACTCACGGGCAAGGCCTGACCCGCCCGGCCCACGTCGCTTGGGCAGCCAGCTGCCCAAGCGACTAGACTGTGCCGTCACTGGATTTTCTCTGAGAAGTGGGGGCGACGTGCCAACCGGTAAAGTGCGATTCTTCGACGCTGAGAAGGGCTTTGGGTTCATCACCAAAGACGGCGGTGGCGATGTCTACGTGCGCTCCAACGCGCTCCCTGACGGGGTCACCTCCCTCAAGCCCGGGCAGCGCGTCGAGTTCGGCGTGATCGAGGGCCGCCGGGGCGAGCAGGCGCTCAGCCTCCACGTCCTGGAGACCCCGCCGTCGCTGTCCAAGGCCCAGCGCAAGAACCCCGAACAGTTGACGATCATCGTCGAGGACCTGATCAAGATGCTCGACACCATCGGCAACGACTACCGCCATCAACGCCACCCAGACAGCAAGCATGCCTCCAAGGTCGCTTCGCTGCTGCGCCGCGTCGCCGACGAACTGGAGCTGTAAATGGCAAAACCCTTCAAGCTGGATGCCGTCACCGCCGAGGCCATCGACCTCGCCCGCGAAGCCGCCGTCGAAGAGGGCGGTGACGAGGCCGTCGGCGCCCACCTGGGGGTCGTCGCCGAAGAGGGCGACCGCATCGTCACCCACTCCTTCGAGTGCCTCCTGACGGGCTACGCCGACTGGCGTTGGGCCGTGACGCTGGTGCGCGCCTCGCGTTCCAAGGTGGTCACCGTCAACGAGGTGGTCCTGCTGCCGCAGCCCGCCGCACTTCTCGCGCCTGATTGGGTGCCGTGGGAGGAGCGGATCGGCGCCGGAGACATCGCGCCGGGCATGCTCATGGCCACGCCGGACAACGACCCGCGCCTGGAGCCCGGCTTCGCCGCCACGGACCTGCCGGCCGACGCGGACCCGTCGGAATGGGTGCAGCTGCGCACCACCGTCGCCGAACTGGGCCTCGGTCGCCAGCGGGTGCTGAGCCGTGTCGGTCGCGACGAGGCGGTCGAGCGCTGGTGCCGCGGCGAGGCGGGCCCGCACAACGAGATGTCGCGCGAGGCCCCCGCCAACTGCGCCACGTGCGCCTACTTCGTGCCCCTCCGCGGCTCGCTGGGCGTCATCTTCGGCGCCTGCACCAACGAGTATTCGCCGTCCGACGGGCACGTCGTGTCGCTGGACCACGGCTGTGGCGGGCACTCCGACGTCGTGGCCGAACAGCGCCCCAAGGAACTGCCGGCTCCCGCGTTCGACACGGTGAGTGTCGACGAGAGCCTCTTCGACTGAGACTGGAAAGCCCGCGGGTCCGACGATGGTCGGCCGCGGGCTTTGTGCTGCCTGCCGGTGGGGCTCAGGCCGGGCAGCTGGCCTTGACGACGAAGTTGACCGGGTCCTGGCCGGTGACGGCCGGGTCCATCAGGTCGTAGAACGGGCCGCTGCCCACGACGGTGAACCAGTCGCCGTCCCAGGTGATGGTGGCGCTGCCCAGGTCCCGTGCGGTGTCCATGTCGACAAGCTTGCCGTCGTCGAACACGACGCTGGCGCTCACCACCGTCTGCTTGTCGCCGGTGGTGGTGACGGCGACCTTCGCGCCACCCTCATTGCTCCCGCTCATGGACCAGTTGTCGTTGACCTGGGTGCAGCCCACCTTGGTGATGGCCTCCTCGGTGTCGCCGAGACGCACGGCGGCGCCGCCCTGGGGGGCTTCGGTGGTGATCTCGGTGGGAAGGGCCTGGCCGGCAGGGACGTCGGCGTTCGCTTCTCCGGTGCCCTGCCCCACGGGGGAGGGGGCGCCACCGGCGCCGCCGGTGCACCCGGAGAGCAGCAGCGCCAGCACGGCGGGTCCTGCGAGGAGGGATACCTTCACACGGTTCATAAATCGCCCTTTCTGACTTGGGCCAGCTTAGGCCAGGATGGGAAATGGACCCAGGCCTGACGCGGGTCGCGCATCGTGGACGCGCACCTGGTGAGAGTCGCCGGTGCGGAGGCAATAAGATGGTCGTCCGTGGTTACGAACTCCCCCAAGGCAGCCAAGCTGCATCCAGAGACCGCGCGCGGCACCGCGTCCGGACTCGACCGTTTCTTCGAGATCACCAAGCGCCGCTCGTCCGTCGGGCGAGAGATCCGCGGTGGCCTCGTCACGTTCTTCGCAATGGCCTACATCATCGCGCTGAACCCCCTCATCATCGGTACCGCGGCAGACAAGAACGGCAACCTGATCTCAGGTGCGCCCATGTACAGCGACGCCGCCCGCACCATCGTCGATGAGGCCGCCGTCGGCGCGTCGATCGGCATGGTGGCGGCCGCCACCGCGCTGATCGCGGGCCTGCTGACCCTGGCGATGGGCCTGATCGGCCGCTTCCCGATGGGTCTCGCCGCCGGCCTGGGCCTCAACGCCCTGGTGGCCTACGTGCTGGCCCCGCAGATGACCTGGCCCCAGGCCATGGGCCTCGTGGTGTGGGAGGGCATCCTCATCTTCGTCCTGGTGCTGACCGGGTTCCGGACGGCCGTGTTCAAGGCCATCCCGAAGACGCTGCGCACCGCCATCTCGGTGGGTATCGGTCTGTTCATCGCCTTCGTCGGCCTCGTCAACGCCGGCGTGGTCCGCCGCGGAGCGGGCACTCCCGTCGAGCTCGGTGTCGGCGGCACCCTGCAGGGCTGGCCGATCGGCGTGTTCTTCTTCGGAATGCTGATCCTGATCGCCCTGTACGTGCTGAAGGTCAAGGGCGCCATGCTCATCTCGATCGTCAGCGCCACCGTGCTGGGCATCATCATCGAGGCCGTCACGAAGGTCGGCGCCCAGTCGCCCGACGGCAGCAACGCCTACGGTTGGGCGCTCAACGTCCCGGCGCTGCAGAACTTCACGCTGCCCGATCTGGGACTCATCGGCCGTATCGACATGTTCGGCGCGTTCTTCCCGGACGGCGAGTTCTCGCCGGCCAACTTCGTCGCACTCCTGGTGCTGGTGTTCTCGCTGCTCCTGGCCGACTTCTTCGACACCATGGGCACCGTCGTGGCCGTGGGTTCTGAGGGTGGCCTGCTCGACAAGGACGGCATGCCGCCGCGCACCACCGAGATCCTGCTCGTCGACTCCGTCGGCGCCATGGCCGGTGGCCTTGGCTCGGTGTCCTCGAACACCTGTTACGTCGAGTCCACCGCAGGCGTGGGCGAAGGTGCCCGCACGGGCCTCGCGTCGGTCGTCACCGGCCTCGCGTTCATCGCGGCGATCTTCCTCGCCCCGCTGATCAACCTGGTGCCGTCCGAGGCCGCCGCCCCCGTGCTGGTGTTCGTCGGCTTCCTGATGATCTCGCAGGTCGTGGACGTCGACTGGACGCGCCCCGAGGTGGGCATCCCCGCCTTCCTGACGATCATCCTCATGCCGTTCGC
Organism: Tessaracoccus sp. ZS01; assembly: GCF_022342445.1. Taxonomy (NCBI): domain Bacteria; kingdom Bacillati; phylum Actinomycetota; class Actinomycetes; order Propionibacteriales; family Propionibacteriaceae; genus Tessaracoccus; species Tessaracoccus sp. ZS01. The sequence goes on from NZ_PQFE01000022.1 coordinate 4,478, forward strand.
CTACTCCATCACGGTGGGCATCGGCGCCGGCATGGTGGCGCACGTGTTCATCAAGCTGGTCAAGGGTGAGGCCAGGAAGATCCACCCCCTGATGTACGTGGTGGCGGCGCTGTTCGTCATCTACTTCATCCAGGGCGCGCTCATCGGCTGGCTCATCGGCTGATCTGCTGGACCACAACGGGCCGGGCGGTATTCCGCCCGGCCCGTCGTCGTCCCGGCCGATGAGGCACTCTGGAGGAGAGCGACGAGGAGGGACGATGGCGGAGAACTTCAACCTGGTCAGTACGGGGACGGCGGGGCTGGACCGGATCGTGGATTCGTTGCGCCTCGGCGACAACGTGGTGTGGCAGGTCGATTCCCTCGACGACTACCGCCGCGTCGTGGAGCCCTTCGTGCGGCGGGCCCTCGCCGACGGCCGCCACATCACCTATGTGCGCTACGGCGCGCACGCGCCCGTGGTGGACGATCCCGCCGTCGAGGTGGTGGAGATCGAGCCCGGAGGCGGGTTCGAGGCGTTCGCCACGGCCGTGCACACCATAGCCGCTGAGCGCGGAAGGCTCGCCTTCTACGTGTTCGACTGCCTCACGGATCTCCTGAGCGGGTGGCACTCGGACCTCGCCGTGGCCAACTTCTTCCAGGTCACCTGCCCCTTCCTCTACGAGTTGGACACCGTCGCCTACTTCCCGTTGGTGCGCGGCGAGCACACGTACGCGACGGTCGCCGCCATCCGCTCCACCACCCAGCTCCTGCTGGACCTCTATGGCGTCGACGAGGAGCTGTACGTGCACCCCCTCAAGGTCTTCGGGCGGCACTCACCCACGATGTTCTTCCCCCACGCGCTACAGGGCGACGACGCGCGGCCCATCACGTCGTCGGAAGCCTCCGCCAGGCTCTTCGCCCGGATGAGCGACACCTTCGACCCGCCGGACCACTGGCAGTCGCTGGTGCAGACCGGCCGCAACGCGTTGCGCTCCGGGGACGAGGGCGAGAGCGCAGGCGCGAAAGGCCTGCTGCTCCAGATGCTCGTCGGTGGTGAGGGGCGGATGGTCGAGTTGGCCGAGAGCTACCTCACGCTCGACGACCTGGTGGCCACCGCCTCCCGGGAGATCGGCACCGGCGCCATCGGCGGCAAGGCCCTGGGCATGCTCGTGGCCAGGGCGATCCTGGCGCGGCAACCGCAGTTCCGGGCGAAGATGGAGGCCCACGACTCCTTCTTCCTGGGCGCGGACCTCTGGTACACCTACGTGGTCGCCAACGGGTGGTGGCGGCTGTGGATGGAGCAGAAGACCCCCGAGGGCTACTTCAGCGCCGGTGCGGAACTCCACCAGAAGCTCGCCACCGGCCGCTTCCCGCCGTCGGTGCGGGACCACTTCATGCGGATGCTGGAGTATTTCGGTCAGTCGCCGATCATCGTGCGCAGTTCCTCGCTGCTGGAGGACAACTTCGGCAACGCCTTCGCCGGAAAGTACGAGTCGGTCTTCTGCGCGGGCCAGGGCTCGCCGGAGGACCGTTACCAGCGCTTCGAGGACGCCGTGCGCTCGGTGTATGCCAGCGTCATGAGCGCCGAAGCGCTCGAGTACCGGCGCGACCGGGGCCTCTCGCACCTCGATGAGCAGATGGCCGTCCTGGTGCAGCGGGTCTCCGGCGACCACCACGGCGACCTGTTCTTCCCCCACGCCGGCGGTGTGGGCAACTCGTCGAACCTCTACGTCTGGGAACCGGGGATCGACGTGGAGGCCGGGATGTTGCGCGTCGTGTTCGGCCTGGGCACCCGGGCCGTGGACCGCACCCACGAGGACTACGCCCGGATCGTCACGCTCGACGTGCCCAGCCGCAGGCCCATCGTCGAGGAGGGGATGGAACGACGCTACTCCCAGCGGTACGTCGACGTGCTCTCGCTGAGCGCCAACGAGCTGGTGACAGAGCCGCTGCTCAACGTGATGAGCGGCGCAGCCGGGGACCCCGACGGGCGGATCGGGGCCGACTGGTCGCTGTTCCTCACGCCGGACCGGGGGGCGCTCAGACGCCTGCAGGAACTGGGGCGTTCCGCCGCCCAACCACAGATGATCTGTGACCTGCAGGGGCTCCTCACCACCACGGACTTCGGCGCGTTGATGCGGGACGCGCTCGCCACCCTGGCGGAGGCCTACGACTACCCGGTGGACATCGAGTTCACCCTCAACTTCGGCCCGGACGGCGACTACCGCTTCAACCTCGTGCAGTGCCGGCCGCTCCAGACCCGTGGGCTGGGCAAGGCGGTGCGGATGCCGGAGCTGGCCAACAGCGGGGACTGCCTGTTCAGCTCGAACGGCACGTTCATGGGCGGCAATGTGCGGCTCCCGATCGGTGCCGTGGTCTACGTCCGGCCCAAGCGTTACCTCAGCCTGGGACACCAGGACCGCTACGCGGTGGCACGGTTGGTCGGTGAGGCAACCCGGGCGCTGAAGGGGAAGGGGGTGATGGCCATCGGCCCCGGGCGGTGGGGGACCACCACGCCGTCGCTGGGGGTGCCGGTGTCCTTCTCGGAGATCGCCGCAGCCGACGCGCTCATCGAGTACACCTACCCGGACGCAGACTTCCATCCCGACCTCAGCTACGGCAGCCACTTCTTCCAGGACATCGTCGAGGGGGAGACGTTCTACGCGGCCATCTTCGACGGGCGGCCCGGCTACGTGTTCAACCACGAGCAGCTGACGTCCAGACCCAACGAGATCCTCACCGTCGTGCCCAACGCGGACCCGGCCATCGCCGAGGTGGTGCACGTGGTGTGCACGGAGTCCCTCGTGCTGTACTCCGACGTCGTGAACCAGCGGGTCTTCTGCTGTTAGGTGGTTCTAGCTCCTAGTGAAGACGCTGGTCTCCAGGGCCAAGCGGCCGGCGCCGAGCAGTCCCGCGTTCTCTGCGGTTTCCGCCGGGGTGATCGTGAGGCTCTGTGTCACCAGTGGGTGGCAGCTCTCATAGATCGTGGAGCGCACGGCCGCAACGAACGGCTCGCTCGACGAGGCGCCACCGGTGAGGAAGACCGCGTGGGGGTTGAAGAAGTTGACCACCATCGACAGAGCACGTCCGAGATAACCACCGGCGCGGCGAACGAGCGAGGTGGCGATGGGATCCGCTTCGCGGGTCAGCCGCAGCACGTCAGCCGTGGTGTGGGTCAGGTACCCCTTCTCCCGAAGCAACCGCGCCAGCCCGGCGCCGCTGGCGACCGTTTCGAGGCAGCCCAGATTGCCGCAGGTGCATGGGGTGTCGCCAGCCTCTTCAATCCTCGTGTGGGTGATGTCGCCGGCGGCCCAGGTCGCACCTCGGTGCAGCCTGCCGTCGACGATGATGCCGCTGCCGATCGCTGTGCCGATCTTGACGGTGATGCTGTGACCCGATGCGCCCATCCGGGCATGGTGTTCGCCCAGAGCCATGACGTTTGCGTCGTTCTCCACCACCGCGGGAACCCCCATGTGGTCTGCCAGCCAATCGCGCACCGGGAACCCAGACCACCCTGGCATCCGCGAGGGTAGTTCCACCCTGCCGGCCTCGAAGTTGACTGGGCCAGGCAATGCGACGGAGACCGCCTTCACCTCACGACCCTCAGGCGCCACGCGCTGAAGGGCAGCAGCGACGCGGGCCAGCGTGTCTTCGGGACCGTCGGTGATCTGGAGCAGCAGGTTGGTGGCCGTCAGCAATTCCCCCGTCAGACCGACAGCTCCAACCCGTGCGTGCGTGCCGCCGAGGTCTGCTGCCAACACGACGCCAGCGTCACCTCCAGCGAGCTTGAGCACTCGCGGCCGACGGCCACCTTGTGAGACTCCCGAACCTGCCTCCTCAAGCGTGCCGTCGGCGAGCATCGCCTGCACGTGCACCGTCACGGTGGAAGGGGAGACGCCGAGCGCCCTGGCCAAGTCGCTGCGGGAGACAGCGTGGCCGCGGGCGACAAGTTCGGTGATCTGTTCGGGCAGTCCCATGGCGCCTCTTCCTTCGATGTCGAAAGAAGATACCACTGTCTCTCGGATCTCCGAAGATGTATCTCACAGACCTCTTCACATCTCAGTCTGCGCTGTGGCATGCTCATCTCACCAAGTTTGAAGAAAGTTAGTTCGATGACGAACTAAGTCTCACGAAAGGCGACCATGAAGAACATCCGTCGAGCCATCGCTACTGCAGCGTTGATTCCCCTTGCGTTGACTGCCTGCGGCACCGACGCGGGGGGCTCCGCATCCGGTTCCTCCGACAGCAAGGACATCGTCATCGAGATGTGGGCCGGGGGCGAAAGCGACCAAGAGGCCATCGAGGCCCAAGTCGACATCGCGAAGAAGATGCTGCCGGAGTACAACATCGAACTACGCACCGCCCCCTGGGGAGACTTCTTCACGAAGCTCACCACCAACATGGCATCAGGGAACATGGCCTGCGTCACCGGCATGAACTCAGGACGGCTCTCGAGCTACGTCGATGGGTTCCATGAGTTGACCGACGCCGACCTCGAGACTGCAGGGCTCAGCAGGGGCGACCTGGCTCCCGGCGCCGAGGAAGTGCTCATGAACAAGGGCAAGCTCTACGGCATCCCCTTCGACGTGGCGACGATGTTGGTCTATTACAACGAGGACCAACTCGAAGCTGCAGGTGCCCCTCTCCCTGAGGCCGGATGGAACTTCGACGATTTTGAAGCGACCGCCAAGTCCGCCACGGCCAACGGCAAGGACGGCTTCGCGGTAGGTATGGGTGACTTTCAGTGGATGGCTCTGCCCATCTCCAAGGCGGGTCTCCAGCCCGTGACGGAGGACGGCACCCTCGATCTGACCAATGAGAAATTTGCCGCAGCCGCCGACTGGTACGCCGGCCTGGTGTCCGAGCAGCAGGTTGCTGCCGAGGTGGCGTCCGCGTCCGAACTTGGGTGGGGAGAGGACCAGTTCTCGAACGGCAACGCTGCGATGGCGGTGGATGGAACCTGGAACGCGGTCAGCTACCTGACCAACGAATCGGGCTTCAACGTCGGCCTTGCGCCGCTGCCCTCCGCGGATGGCCGTGAACCGCTCGGCCTCGTCCTCGGCTCGGGCTTCGGTATCGCAAAGAACTGCGAGAACAAGGAGGCGGCCCTGAAGGTGATGGGTGCACTCCTGAGCGAAGAGGCGCAGGACTACGTCGCCTCGTCCGGTCGCAGCTACCCTGCGCGCACCTCATCCCAGCCGAAGTACTTCGACTCCCTTGACGAGGCCTACCGCGACGAGGTGAAGGAAGCCTTTGAGGCTGGTTTCGCCAACGTGCAGGGTCAGCGGGTCAGCGACGAGTGGGCCCAGGTTTCTGCGTACCTGACTCCGGAACTGGTCAACGCCTATTCCGGGCGTGCCGAACTGTCTGACATCCTCGCCACTGCCCAGGGGCAGTTCAGCTAGATCATGTTCCGTTCCCCTCACACCGCCCCCCGACGTGGGGCACTCACCCGGAAGGAGGCGCGCCAGGCGCTGGGCTTCGCATCCCCAGCCCTGGTGGGCCTCGCTGCCTTCACCATCGTGCCGGTGTGCCTCTCCATCGTGATGAGCTTCTTCCATTGGCCGACGTTCGGTGACCGGTACTTCAACGGGGTCGACAACTACATCCGCTTGTTCACCAACAGCCCGGACTTCTGGCCGGCGTTGCGGAACTCGTTCGTCTACGCCCTTCTGTACGTACCTGCGAATGTGGTGTTGGCGCTGGCTCTGGCCATGGGCCTGGGGCCGCGTATCCGTGGGCGCGGGGCGCTCCGGGTGCTCTTCTTCATTCCCGTGGTCACACCGATCGTCGCCAATGTCCTGGTGTGGAAGATGATGCTTCAGCCGCAGGGACTCTTCAATGGCGTTTCAGTGTCCCTGTTCGGTTACGAGCTGCCCAACTTCCTGGCCGACCCCCAATGGGCAATGATCATGGTGGTCGTCATGAGCGTGTGGCAGGGGCTGGGCTACAACATGCTGATCTTCTCGGCTGCACTGGAACAGCTGCCCGAGTCCGTCGTTGAAGCGGCGCTGATCGATGGCGCGCAGGGATTCAAGATGACGTGGAACGTGATCCTGCCGATGATCTCTCCCGCCCTGTTCTTCGCCACCGTCATGACGATGATCACCGCGCTGCAGGTCTTCGCGCAGCCGCAGCTGCTCACGGGTGGAGGCCCCGGCAACGCAACGCAGCCACTCGTCCAGTTCATCTACAACCAGGGCTTCAAGTTTCAGAACCTCGGACTGGCCGCCGCGGCTGCCTGGATTCTGTTCGCAGTGATCATCGGCATCACCGCACTGCAGTTCAAAGCACAGAAGCGATGGGTGCATTATGAGCACTGAGACCCTGACACCCGAGAAGGCTGAGACCCAGGCCGGCCCTGAGAAGAAGTCACGAGGCGGGCTCATCCTGCGGCACGTGACGATCTACCTGGCCGCCGCCATCTTCGTCCTTCCCCTGATCTACGCATTCTTCTCGGCTCTGAAGCCCAACACCGAGATGTTTGCGATGCCGCCGAGGCTGATCGGCTCCCAGCTGAAGTGGTCCAACTTCGCGGAAGTGTTCCGGTTCGGCCCCTTCCTCACCTACATCGGCAACTCGTTCTTCGTCGCGGTGGTCGGCACACTCGTGGTGCTGTTTGTCTCCGCGACGGCTGGCTATGCGTTCGGTCGCATGCGGTGGCCGGGCCGGGACGTGGTGTTCATTGCGTTCCTCGCGACGCTCATGGTGCCTGCCGAGGTGTTGGTCATCCCCATGTTCCAGATGATGCAGTGGTTCGGATGGGTCGATACCTTCCGGTCCCTGATCTTCCCGTTCGCGTTCGGCGCCTTCGGTACCTTCCTGATGCGTCAGTTCTTCCGTGGGATCCCCTTCGAGTTGGAAGAGGCGGCGAGAGTGGACGGTGCCGGGACGGTGAGGATCTTTGCCACGATCATCCTGCCGTTGGCGAAGTCCGCACTCGCTGTCCTCGCCGTGTTCACCTTCCTCGGCTTTTGGAACAGCTACCTCTGGCCGCTCATCGTGACGGTTGACTACAACGCGCACGGCACGCTGCCCGTCGGCCTGGCCACCTTCTCCACACAGCACGGAACCCGTTGGGACCTCCAGATGGCGGCCACCATCATCTCCATGATTCCGACGACCTTGCTGGTCATCATTCTTCAGAAGCACCTCATCAAGGGCATCGCCATGGCGGGGCTGGGTGGCCGTTGATGAAGGACTACATCGGTGTCGACATTGGCGGCACCAAGATCGCAGTCGTGCGCTGCAACGCCGACGGGGAGGTGCTGTCGTCGACGACCGTACCGGCGCCGGCTCAAGCCGGAGGCGATGCGATGATCGCTGCCGTCAAGCACGGGATTGAGAGCCTTGGTGACGAACCGATCGCGGCCATCGGCGTCGGTGCCGCGGGCGTCATCTCAGGTGGAACCGTGGTGGCAGCCTCAGACACGTTCGTCGACTGGGTGGGCGTCGCAATCGACCGACGACTCCGAGACCGGTTCCGCGTCCCGGTGTATGCCCTCAACGACGTCAACGCCTTCCTCGCCGGGGAGTTGACCTGGGGCGTTGGGCGGGGGGAGTCCGACCTGTTTGGTCTCACTCTGGGCACCGGGGTGGGGGGCGCAGTCGCGCTCAATGGACGCGTCTGGGTGGGCCGCGGTGGAATGGCCGGGGAGATCGGGCACACCCCCGGGTACGGAGACCTCCTGTGCACCTGCGGCCAGAGCGGACACCTTGAGACCCGCGCCTCGGGGCGAGCGATTGAGGCGGCGTTCCTCGCCCTGACAGGCCGGGCAACGCCAGGCACGGAGATTGCAGACCGCGCCCGAGTGGGAGATCCGTCGGCGCTCGCCGTGTACGACGGAGCAGCGCAGGCCGTGGCCCAGGCGGCGGTGACAGCAGCCAATCTCTTCGACCTGCTGCACGTCGTCGTGGGTGGGGGTGTCCGACAGGCATGGGATGTCTTGAGCAGGCCGCTGGAACAATGGCTGGCACGGCTGCCCTCCGTGTCGGGAGTGACGGTGCGGGTGTCGCCGTCGAGCTTGGGTAAGCACGGTGTCGCATTGGGCGCCGCCGCAGCAGCGATGGAAGAGGAGTCCCGTGAACCCGTTGGCCTCTGAGGTGTGGAAGGGGCCGCTACCGCCCCTCGGTGGTGGGCTGACCAGACCACGGATCGGGATCGGTGGGATCTCGATCGAGTCGAGCACCTTTTCGCCGCACATCAGCGGCGATGATGCCTTCCGGATCCGCGCCGGTGCCGACCTCCTTGCCTACTATCCCTTCCTGGCGGAAGGCGAGGATCTTCGCCGGGCCGCCGACTGGGTGCCGATCTACCACGGTCGGTCACTGCCCGGTGGCGCCGTCGCACCCGACACCTATGGACGGATGAAGCAGGCTATCGTCGCCGGCATCAGGGAGCAGGGCCCGTTCGACGGCTTCTTCTTCGACATCCACGGCGCGATGAGCGTCGTCGGTATGGAGGACGCCGAGGCCGACCTGGCCACCGCTGTTCGGGAGGCACTTGGCCCAGACACGCTGGTGTCGACCTCCATGGACCTCCACGGCAACGTGTCGCGGACGCTCCTCGACCAGGTCGACCTGCTGACCTGCTACCGGATGGCCCCGCATGAGGATGTGTGGAACACGAAGCAGCGAGCCGTCCACAACCTGCTGGTCCGCCTGAGGGGCACCACCGATGTGGTGGAACGCCGCCCGCTGAAGGCCTGGTTGCAGGTGCCGGTTCTGCTGCCGGGGGAGAAGACCAGCACCCGGTTGGACCCGGCGAAGGCGTTGTATGACCGCCTTCCCCAGATCGAGGCGCGCGACGGCGTGCTCGACGCGTCGATCTGGGTGGGGTACGCCTGGGCCGACGAGCCGCGGTGCCAGGCAGCCGTCGTCGTGACGGGTGACGACCCTGATGCCATCGCGTCCGCGGCCCACGAATTGGCCCGCAGCTACTGGGACGCACGTGGAGATTTCCTCTTCGTGGGCCCGACGGCCGACTTCACCCAGGCGATGGACACTGCGGTGCAGGAGGACGCGCCGCGTCCCTTCGTGGTGTCCGACTCGGGCGACAACCCCACGGCCGGCGGAGCCGGAGACGTCGCCTGGTCCCTGGCGCAACTGCTGGAGAGGCCAGAGTTGACCACGCCCGGGCGCACAATCATCCACGCCTCAATCTTCGACGAGGTCGCGGTGGCGCAGGCCTGGGAGGCCGGGGTTGGCGCCGTCGTTGACCTCTCCGTCGGCGGGAAGGTGGACGCCCGCACCGCGCCGCCGGCCCAGCTGCGCGGCGAGGTGTTCTCCCTGACGGATGGTGATCCCGTGGCCGGTCGACAGGCGGTGGTGCGAGCCGGATCTGTGTTCGCCATCATCACCGAACGCCGCAAGCCTTTCCACCACCTGGCCGACTTCACGCAGCTCGGCCTCGATCCGTCCCGCGCCGACGTGGTCGTCGTTAAGATCGGTTACCTGGAGCCCGAGCTCTTCGGGTTGGCCGCCGGCTGGATCCTGTCGCTGACGCCCGGGGGTGTGGATCAGGACCTCCTGCGTCTGGGCCATCACCGATTGGCTCCAGGGGTGTTCCCCTTCGAGCAGGGCGTCGAACCGGAACTGACCGCCACCGTCACCAGGAGGAACTGATGCTTCGTTTTGAGATCCGCACCGGGCCGGAGTTCGGCGACAACCCACCCGGGTATCCCGAGACCGGCCGCGTGCCGGACTGGTACCGCGACGCGAAGCTGGGCTTCTTCATCCACTGGGGCCTCTACTCGGTGCCGGCCTGGGCGACCGCGCACGGGCCCGGGGGAGTGCCCGTCGAGGACGCCTACACCCACCACCAGTACGCGGAGTGGTACGGCAACACGGTGCGCATCGCCGGCAGCCCCACCTGGCTCCACCACCAGACGGTCTACGGCACTGGCACCAGCTACGAGGACCTGGCGGACCACTGGCGCGCCGACCAGTTCGACGCCGACGACTTCGTCGGCCGCCTCGTCGACGCCGGCGCCCGCTACATCATCCCCACCTCCAAGCATCACGAGGGCTTCTGCCTCTGGGGCACGGGCACGACCGGTTTCAACGCCGTGCAGCGGGGCCCCCGCCGCGACCTGATCGCCGAACTGCACGACGCCACCCGCCGCGCCGGCGCCCGTTTCGGGCTCTACTACTCCGGGGCGCTGGACTGGCACGTCTCAGACTTCCCGCCCATCGAATCCGACACCGACCTGTTCCGCTTCCGCCGCCACGACGAGTTGTTCTCCCGCTACGCCGCCGCCCAACTGGACGAGCTCGTGGAGCGGTTCGCCCCGGACGTGCTCTGGAACGACATCGAATGGCCCGACGGGGGCAAGGGGCATGAGGACTATGCCGTCGCCGCGCTCCTCAAGCGATACCTGGACCAGGTGCCCGACGGCGTTGTCAACGACCGGTGGGGGGTGCCCTATCACGGCTTCATCACCCGCGAATACATGGAGATCAACCACACCGTCGAGGTGCCGTGGGAAGCCACCCGCGGCCTCGGGTTCTCGTTCGGCTACAACCAGGCCGAGGGCTCGGAGCACACGCTCAGCGGTGCCGACCTCATCAGGTTGCTCGTCGACGTGGTGGCCAAGAACGGCAACCTCCTGATCAACGTCGGCCCCCGCGCGGACGGCGCCATCCCTGAGCTGCAGGCGGCGTCGATGGCGGCCCTCGGCGGCTGGCTGCGGAGCTACGGCGACGCCATCTACGGCACCCGCCCCTGGGTGCGTTTCGGCGACGGGGATGTTCGCTACACGCAAAAAGCGGGCACGGTCTACGCGCTGCTGGACCCGTCGCCCGGCGAACTCCACATCCCCCACGAGCTCGCCGGATCGCGACTCACGTGGCTCGGCGCCGACGGTGAAGTCACCGTCTCAGCGGGCGACTGGGTGTCCGTTCCCCACGTGATCAGGGACGAGCCGGTGGTGGTCGCGGCCATGGAAGGCATTCCGGTGCGGGCGGGCTAGCCGTTAGGCTGACGCCCATGTTCCAAAAGGTATTGGTCGCCAACCGCGGCGAGATCGCAGTGCGCGCATTCCGTGCAGCCTACGAACTCGGCTACCGCACCGTCGCAGTGTTCCCCTACGAGGACCGCAACGCCGATCACCGCGTGAAGGCGTCGGAGTCGTACCTCATCGGGGAGGAGGGTCACCCGGTCCGCGCCTACCTGAGCATCGACGAGATCATCCGGGCGGCCAAGGAATCCGGCTCGGACGCGATCTACCCCGGCTACGGCTTCATGTCGGAGAGCCCTGACTTCGCCAAGGCCTGCGAGGAGAACGGGATCACCTTCATCGGGCCCTCGTCCGACGTGCTCGCCATGGCCGGCAACAAGGTGCGCGCCATCGAGGCCGCCAAGAAGGCCGGCGTGCCGGTCCTCAACTCCTGCCCTCCCTCCACAGACGTCGAGGTGCTGAAGAAGGCGGCAGACGAGATCGGCTTCCCGGTGTTCGTGAAGGCTGTCGCCGGCGGCGGTGGCCGCGGCATGCGCCGCGTCGACGACCCCAGCAAGATCGCCGACGAGGTGGCCGCCGCCATGCGCGAGGCCGAGGCCGCGTTCGGTGACCCCACCGTCTACATCGAGCAGGCGGTCGCCGCCCCGCGTCACATCGAGGTGCAGATCCTCGCCGACGGCGAGGGCAACATCGTCCACCTCTTCGAGCGGGACTGCTCCATCCAGCGCCGCCACCAGAAGGTCATCGAGATGGCCCCGGCGCCGTTCATCTCAGAGGAACTGCGCCAAGCGCTGTGCAGCGACGCCGTGAAGTTCGCCGAATCCATCAACTACTTCTGCGCCGGCACCGTCGAGTTCCTCGTCGAGACCGACGGCCCCCGCGCCGGTGAGCACGTGTTCATCGAGATGAACCCGCGCATCCAGGTGGAGCACACCGTCACCGAAGAGATCACCGACGTGGACCTGGTGCAGGCGCAGATGCGCATCGCCAATGGTGAAACGCTCGAGCAGATCGGCATCCGTCAGGACGAGCTGCAGATCCGCGGTGCCGCCCTCCAGTGCCGCATCACGACGGAGGACCCGCTCAACTCCTTCCGCCCGGACACCGGCCTCATCACGGCGTACCGCTCGGCCTCCGGCGCGGGCATCCGCCTCGACGGCGGCACCACCGGCACCGGCGTCGAGATCAGCCCCCACTTCGACTCGCTGCTGGTCAAGCTGACCGCCCGCGGCCGCGACCTGAAGATGGCCATCGCCCGCGCCCAGCGCGCGCTGGCCGAGTTCCGCGTCCGCGGCGTGGCCACCAACATCCCGTTCCTGCGGGCAGTGCTGGAGGACGCCGACTTCCTGGCGGGGCCGGTCACCACCAACTTCATCGACGAGCGCCCCTACCTGCTCAACGCCCGCACCCCGGCAGACCGGGCCACCAAGCTGCTGCGCCACATCGCCGAGGTCACGGTCAACAAGCCGCACGGCGACGCGCCCACCACGCTGGACCCGGGCGACAAGCTGCCGAAGGTGGACCTCAACGGGGGAGTGCCCGACGGCTCCCGTCAGCGGTTGCTGGCGCTCGGCGCCGCCGGGTTCGCCAAGGAACTGCGCGACGCGGTGCCGGTGCGGGTCACCGACACCACCTACCGCGACGCGCACCAGTCGCTCCTGGCCACCCGCGTCCGCACGCGCGACCTGCTGCGCATCGCCCCGACGCAGGCCCGCCTGCTGCCCGAGATGTTCTCCATCGAATGCTGGGGTGGTGCCACCTACGACGTGGCCCTGCGCTTCCTGGGCGAAGACCCGTGGGAGCGGCTCGCCACGCTGCGCGAAGCGATGCCGAACCAGAACCTGCAGATGCTGCTGCGCGGCCGCAACACCGTCGGCTACACCCCGTACCCCACGGAGGTGACGCAGGCGTTCGTCGCCGAGGCCGCCGCCACCGGCATCGACATCTTCCGCATCTTCGACGCGCTCAACGACGTGGAGCAGATGCGCCCCGCGATCGAAGCGGTGCACACCACCAGCTCTGTGGCCGAGGTGGCGCTGTGTTACACCTCGAACCTGCTGGACCCCAACGAGAAGATCTACACGCTGGACTACTACCTCCGCCTGGCGGAGAAGATCGTCGACGCGGGTGCGCACATCCTGGCCATCAAGGACATGGCCGGGCTGCTGCGCCCCGAGGCGGCCCGCCGTCTGGTCACCGCGCTCCGGGAGCGTTTCGACCAGCCCGTGCACCTGCACACCCACGACACCACGGGCGGCCAGATGGCCACCCTCATGGCGGCCATCGACGCGGGGGTCGACGCCGTCGACGTGGCGAACTCGGCGCTCAGCTCCACCACCTCGCAGCCGCCGATGTCGGCCCTCCTGATGGCGCTGGACCAGACGGAGCGCCAGACCGAACTCGACGCGCAGGCCGTGCTGAACCTCGAGCCCTACTGGGAAGCCGTGCGCAACCTGTACAAGCCGTTCGAGTCCGGCCTTCCCGCGCCCACCGGCCGCGTCTACTCGCACGAGATCCCGGGCGGCCAACTGTCGAACCTGCGCCAGCAGGCCATCGCGCTCGGCCTCGGCGAGAAGTTCGAGCAGATCGAGAACATGTACGAGGCCGCAGACAAGATCCTCGGCCGGCCCACCAAGGTCACCCCGTCGTCGAAGGTGGTGGGCGACCTCGCGCTGCACCTCGTCGCCGTCGGTGCAGACCCGAAGGCGTTCGAAGAGGACCCGCAGAACTTCGACATCCCGGATTCCGTGATCGGCTTCCTCGGCGGCGAACTCGGCGAACCCGCCGGCGGCTGGCCTGAGCCTTTCCGCACCAAGGCACTGGGAGGCCGCAAGGTCCCCGTCCGCGTCACCGAGGTGTCCGAGGAAGACCTGGCACTGTTGGAGAACGAGGGGCGTGAGCGTCAGGAGACGCTCAACCGGCTGCTGTTCCCCGGCCCCACGAAGGCCTTCATCCAGGCCCGCGAAGACTTCGGCGACATCTCCGTGCTGCCCACCGTGCCGTACCTCTACGGCATGGAACGCGGCAAGGAATACGCCATCACGCTGGAGAAGGGCGTCACGCTGCTGGCCGGACTGGAGGCCATCTCAGAGCCCGACAAGCGCGGCAAGCGCACCGTCATGACGCTGCTCAACGGCCAGATCCGGCCGGTGCGGGTGCGTGACCTCTCGATCAAGTCGGAGGTCGCGGCGGCGGAGAAGGCGGACACGTCGAACAAGGGCCATGTGGCCGCACCCTTCAGCGGCGTCGTGACGCCGTCGGTGGTTGAGGGCGACGTGGTTGAGGCGGGGGCGCCGGTGGCCACGATCGAGGCGATGAAGATGGAGGCCTCCATCAACGCGCCGGTGAGCGGTACCGTCCGTCGCGTCGTGCTACCGGGCGCCACTCAACTCGAGGGCGGCGACCTCGTCCTGGTGATCGACCCCAGCTAGTTGCCGCTGGAGACTGGCTGTGGGGGTGGTCACTTGCGGCCGGTTCCGCAGGTGATGGGAGGGGCCCTCCCGCCCATGCCGTAGTCCCGGCGCGCGTGGCTGTTTGTTTGCGGGCGGTGGGCGACGGGACTCCGACAACGCCCACCTAACCCGTCGGGCCCCTCCCGTCACCTGCTGTGGGCTGAGGGCTGCCGATGGTGGGGCTTGCGGCCGGTTCCGCAGGTGAGGGGAGGAGCCCTCCCGCCCATGCCGTAGTCCCGGCGCGCGTGGCTGTTTGTTTGCGGGGGGTGGGCGACGGGACTCCGACAACGCCCACCTAACCCGTCGGGGCCCCTCCCATCACCTGCTGTGAGCTGACGGCTGCCGGTGGTCGGACCGAGTTCGGTCTGGAGGCCTAGGGCGACGCTAGGAGTCGGTGCCCTTGGGGTGCGGCTACGAGTCGGTGCCCACGACGGCGACATCCAGCCGCTCGTCCGAGGCCACAGCCTCGAGCACCTCGACGACGGGCTGCAGCCAGGAGCGCGCCTCGTCGCTGAGTTCCGGGTTGGTCAGCACGCGTCGGTAGTCCTCCAGAGCCTCGACGGCGTGCACCCGCTTCGCGTAGCCCACCACCTGGCCGGGGAGCGGCCGCAGCGGCACGGCCAACTGGCGGTCCGCCAACGAACGCAGCGAGTAGTCGCTGTTCAGGCCGCCGCGGGCGAGGTCCCATTCGACCCTGTCGAAGGTCTCCGCGTCCCACGGGATGTCGCGGCGCGCGGCCGACAACTCGTCGAGCCAGGCCTGGAACAGGTGCCAGCTGGGGGCCATGCGGTCCGGCGGAATGTAGGCACCGGTGAGCAGCGCGTCGACATCCGTGCGCTGCGGCAGCGACGGGTCGACCTCGTTGGCCGGATCACGCCGCATCAGGGGGCCGAACCAGTGCCGACGCGACGGCTGGGGGGCCGCGAAACGCTCGGCGGCGACCGCGCGCAGGCGCTCGGCGAGAGGCACCGGAGCGCGGAAGATGTCGCGCACCTCATCGATCGAGATCGCGTAGACGACGAGCCGGTGCATGCTTCCACGTTATCCCGCGCGTAGTATCAACGCAGTGAATCCGAGAAGTCGTCGCCTGATAGTCACGGGGGTCCTGGTGGCCCTCGTGTTGCTTGCTGTCGCCAGCGCCGTGTGGGGCGGCCAGCTGTGATCACCGGTGACGCCCTATGCTGGGCGGTCTGATGAACATCCTCGTCCGTAGCGCAGCAGCCTCGCTGGCCGGCGGCCTGGCGCTTGCCACGGCCGTGCTGCCGGCATTCGCAGAGGACGTCCCCATCCCCGAGAGTGCAGCGCCGCTGGTGGGCATGGCCTACGACCCCGGCAACGAGGAACTCTGGCTCGCCGGCGCAGACGCGGACCAGGGCACGCTGGTGGACGCCACGGGCGAGAAGGAAGTCACGTTCACCGCAGACCTCGTCTCGGTGCAGGCACTGTCCTGGTCCGGCGACAGGCTCTGGGTCGGCGACATCGGAGACCCCAGAAGCACCCGCGACACCATCGTCGTCTACCGCCTCGGCTCCACCGACGGCGGGCGCACCACGTACCACGCCTACGACTTCCAGTACGAGGACCAGCCGCAGGACGCCCAGGCGATGCTCATCTCCGGGCGCGGCAACATCTACATCGTCACCGGCGGCGAATCCCCGGGCGTCTACCGTGTGCGCGGCGACATCAGTCGCGAGGACATGAACACCCTCGTGCGGGTCTACGACGCGCCTGAGGGCGTGACCGACGGCGTCTTCCTCAGCGACGGCTCCACCATGGCGCTGCGCACCACCGCCGGCATCGAGTACATCGACGCCCTGCGGTGGGAACCGCTCGTCACCGACACCATCGTCGGGGCCCCGGAGGGCGAATCCATCGCGAGGGGTGCCGACGACGAACTCTTCGTCGGCGGCAACCCCGCCGTCCGCGTCAGCGAGGTGCCCGGCGAGGACGTGACGACCACCGTGGCGCCGGAGGTGGCGGAGTCGCCGTCAGCAGAGCCGTCCACGACGGCACCGACAGCCACGGGGAGCGAGGAACCCGCCGCCCCCGAACCTGCCGCCGAAGAAGGCCCGGCAAGGGCCGGCACCATCACGGCGTTGGCACTGGCTGCGGCCGTGGCGCTCGCCGCCGGCGTCGTCACCTACCTCTGGCGCAACTGACTTACAGCCGCTCGATCACGTAGTCGAGGCACGCGGTGAGCGCCTCCACGTCGTCGGGATCAACTGACGCGTAACAGCCGACGCGCAACTGGTTGCGGTTCAGCGCCCGGTACGGATCCACGTCGCGGATGCCGTTGTCCCGCAACGCCGCGATGACCGTGGCCGCGTTGACGCTCTCGTCCAGGTCGATCGTGGCGACGACGGGGGAGCGGTGCGCCGGGTCCGTCACGAACGGCGACGCGAAGCTGCGCGCTTCGGCCCAGTCATACAGCGTCTGGCTGGAGCGGCGGCAGCGCGCCGCGACCTCCGCCATCCCGCCGAGGTCCAGCATCCATTGGATCTGGTCCTCGAGCAGCAGCAGCGTGGCCAGCGCGGGGGTGTTGAGCGTCTGGTTCTTCCGCGAGTTGCTGACCGCGGTGCTGAAATCCAGGATTTCGGGGATGTAGCGCCCCCCGGCCTTGATCCGCTCCGCCCGCTCGACGGCAGCGGGCGAGGCGAACGCGAGCCAGAGCCCGCCGTCGGAGGAGAAGTTCTTCTGCGGGGCGAAGTAGTAGACGTCCGTCTCCGAGATGTCGGCATCGATGCCGCCGGCGGCAGAGGTGGCGTCGATCAGCACGATGGAATCCGGGTCGCCACGGCGCACGACGGGGGCCGCAGCGCCGGTTGAAGTCTCGTTCTGCGCCCAGGCGTGGACGTCCGAGTCGCGGCTATCGGGCAGCGCGACGCCGCCCGCCGGGGCCTCGAAGATCGCCGGGTCGTCGAGGTGCGGCGCGCGCGAGGCGGCGCGGGCGAACTTGCGGGTGAACTCGCCGAAGACGCCGTGGGCCGAGCGCTGCTCGATCAGCGAGAAGACGGCCATGTCCCAGAACAGGGTGGAACCGCCGTTGCCGAGCACCACCTCGTAGCCGTCGGGCAGGCGGTACAGCTCGGACAGGCCCGCCTGAATGGTGGCGACCAGTTCGCGGACCGGGGCCTGACGATGCGAGGTGCCCATGATGTCGGAGCGCAGGCCCAGGTAGTCGAGGGCCTCGGGGCGAACCTTCGCCGGGCCGGAGCCGAACCGGCCGTCGAGCGGGAGCAGATCGTCGGGGATCATCATGGGGGCAATCTTCTCATCTCACCCGACCTGCACATTTCGGGGATCCATGTTCAGGGCCGCGAAACGGGTGGTGTTGGATGGAGCCATGGCCGTTACGCAGATCAAGGTTGCCCACGCAGTCACTCCCGAAGGCGTCGTCGACGACGCGGTCCTCACCGTCGACGGTGACCGTATCGTCTCCGTCGAATCCGGTGGCGGGGGAGAGGGCACCCTCTGGGCAGTCCCGGGATTCGTCGACTCGCACTGCCACGGGGCCGTCGGTGTCGCCTTCGGCAACCCCGACCGAGAGGCCAACCTGCGGGCAGTCGACTACCACCGCAAGCAGGGCTCCACCACGGTGTTCGCCTCCACGGTGACCGAACCCATCGAGAAGCTCGAGGCGCAGTTGGCCGTCCTGAAGGAACTGGTCGAGGCCGGCGAACTGGGCGGCATCCACCTGGAGGGTCCTTTCCTGGCCGAGGCCAAGAAGGGCGCCCACGACCCCGCGCTGTTGCGCGACCCTGATCCGGAATCCGTCGAGCGCCTCATCGCCGCCGGCGGCGACGCCCTGAAGATGATCACGCTCGCCGTCGAACGCGACCACGGCGAGGAAGCCACCCGCCGCTTCGTCGAGGCCGGGGTCCATGTGGCCTTCGGCCACTCGGATGCCGATGACGTGACCACTGCGGAATCCATCGAGTGGGGCGCCGACATCGCCACCCACCTGTTCTCCGCCATGCGCTCTATCCACCACCGCGAGCCCGGCCCCGTGCCGGTGCTGCTCTCCGACGAGCGCGTGATGGTGGAGCTGATTTGCGACGGCATCCACCACGCCCCGGTGATCGCCGCCATGTCCATCGACGCCGCCGGACCGGGCCGCGTCGCGCTGGTGACCGACGCCATGAGCGCCACCGGCATCGGCGACGGAAACTACCTCCTCGGCGAGCTCGAGGTGGAGGTCAAGGACGGCACCGCCCGCCTCGTGACCACCGATGGCAGCCAGGGCGCCATCGCTGGCTCCACCCTGACCATGGCCCGCGCCTTCGAGTTCGTCGTGCAGGAGGTCGGCGTCTCGATCCCCGACGCGGCGCTCATGGCGTCGACCACCCCGGCGAAGTGGCACGGCGTGCCGGACGTCGGCGAACTCGCGCCCGGGAAGTTCGCGGACGTGTGCCTCGTGGACGACGACGGCGTGCTGAGGGGCGTGCTGCGCCGAGGCGAGTGGATCGTCGCCCCCCACGCCGGTTGAGGGGCCCAAGCCGCGGCTCCAGGCTTCTCGCAACCACGCCGGGGCTAGGATGGCCGGGGAAAGGGGGTGGCGATGAGTGACCTGATCGACACCACGGAGATGTATCTCCGCACGGTGTATGAGCTGCTCGAAGAGGGGATACCGCCGCTTCGGGCCCGCATCGCTGAGAGACTCCACCAGTCCGGTCCCACCGTCTCGCAGACCGTGGGGCGGATGGAACGAGACGGACTCCTCGTCGTCGACGAGGACCGCACCATCAAGCTGACGCGCACCGGCGCCAAGCTGGCGCGCGACGTCATGCGCAAGCACCGCCTCGCTGAATGCCTGCTCACGGAGGTCATCGGCCTCGAGTGGGAGAAGGTGCACGACGAGGCCTGCCGTTGGGAGCACGTCATTTCCCTGGACGTGGAGAAGCGCCTCGTCGCGATCCTCGATTCCCCCACCCACTCGCCCTACGGCAACCCCATTCCCGGGCTGCACGAACTCGGCATCGACGTGGACCACCAACCGTTCCGCGAAGGCGCGGACCCGCTCACCGACATGGTGACCGAGGAACCGCAGCGGTTCGTGCTGCAACGCATGAGCGAGAACCTCCAGGCCGACGCGCACTCGCTGGGGCTCCTGGCGCGCACCGGCTTCGGACCTGACACCCCCTTCGAGGCGGTGAGGATCGGCAACATGGTGCACATCACCGTCGGCGAGGCCGCCGTCGACGTGCCCGTGCACACTGCGGAACTGCTGTTCGTGAGCCCCGAGTGAGCGACATCGACGGCGTGCTGAGGTGGTTCGGCACCCGCAAGCCCGGCGCCATGGAGGAGGTGCTGTCCCGCTCCTACGGAGGTGACCGCACCCCCTACGAGTGGCTGGCGCGGGCAGTGTCGTCGTCGGCCGTGACCGTGCTCGACCTGGCCTGCGGCGCCGGGGCGATGATCGAGCGGCTGCAGCGGCCGGGCCGCACCGTCATCGGCCTGGACCGTTCAGAGGCGGAGCTGCGCGAGGCGCAGCGACGCGGCCGCGGCCCGCTGGTGCAGGCGCACGCCTCCTACCTGCCGTTCGCCGACAACAGCTTCGACGCGGTGGTCAGCTCGATCGGCATCTCCGTCGTGGCGGACCGTCCACGGTTCCTGGCGGAGGCCGCCCGTGTGCTGAGGCCCGGTGGTGTGTTCGCCGCACTCACGCCGTCGCTGCGTCCCGCGAACATCGAGGACCTGAAGATCGTCAGCCGTCTGGGCGGCTACCTGCGCACCACCCCGCACCTCCCGGGCGTCACCGAGTTCACGGCCAAGCGTGCGCTGGGTGAGGTGGGCCTCACCAAGGCCGAGGACAAGCGGGCGAAGTACTACTACGAACTGGCCAGCGAGGAGGACGCGGAACACTTCCTCGCCGGGCTCCGCGCCCCCGTCGACGCCAGCCGCACGGCCGCCACGCTCGATTTCCTCCGCCAGCGGCTCCGGATCGGCCCCGTCAAGGTGCCGCTGCCGATGCGCCGCATCATCGCGATCAAGTAATTTCCTGCCGGGCTGGGACTCTGTCGGTCCATAGGAAGTGGCAGCGAGCCGGGGTATGGTCGAAGTGTCGGGCGGAATATCCCGTAATCCCACCGCGTTGCACTACGTGGAAACGACGACGAAAGGTGTCACCCATGGCGACCACTGACCTGACTGCTGTTGATTTCGAGAGCACGGTCAAGGACAACGAGATCGTGCTGGTCGACTTCTGGGCCGACTGGTGCGGACCGTGTAAGCGTTTTGCGCCGATCTACGATGACGCCTCCGTGCGGCACGACGACGTCGTGTTCGCGAAGGTCGACACCGAAGACGCTCGCGACCTTGCGGCTGCGCTGGAGATCCAGTCCATCCCCACGTTGATGGGCTTCAAGTCCGGCCAGCTGGTGTTCCGCCAGGCCGGCATGCTCAGCGGCAAGCAGCTCGACTCCGTGATCGAGCAGATCCGCGACCTCGACATCGAGGCCGCGCTCGCCGATCAGCAGAAGAAGTAACCCGCAGACCACCAACGAACGGCGGCCCGTCCCCACTCCGGGGGCGGGCCGCCGTCGTCGTGGGTGAGCACCTGGATGGGGTCACCGGTTCTGTAACCCTGTTGGTCGGCGTGTCGCGCCCGTGACCCCATCCAATTGCTCATGGGCACGGCGCGGCCCCAACGTTTGGGGACACCCCCTCTGGAGGCAAATACCCCCGCCCCCTACTATGACCAGTAGTAGTAAGGGAAAGGGACGACGATGACCTCCGACCGCAAGGACATGACGGTCCAACCGGATCTCAGTGCGAGCCAAGGACGGGTGGCGGCGGTACGCTCGCGCCGTCCCATCTACCTGGACATGCTCCCGCCGTGCAACGCGGGGTGCCCGGCGGGCGAGAACATCCAGGAATGGCTGAGGCTCATCAAGGCCGGCGAGGCGGAGGCGGCCTGGCGACAGCTAGTGGCCGACAACCCGTTCCCCGCCGTCCACGGGCGCGTCTGCTACCACCCGTGCGAGACCGCCTGCAACCGTCAGGAGCTCGACTCCGCCGTCAGCATCCACTCCGTGGAGCGCTACCTGGGCGACCTCGCCATCGAGAAGGGCTGGCAGTTCCCCAAGGGCCGCCGCGCCTCCGGCCGCCGCGTGATGGTGGTGGGCGCAGGTCCCTCAGGCCTCTCCGCCGCGTACCACCTCGCCCGCCTCGGCCATGCCGTGGAGATCTTCGACGCCGGGGACCTCCCCGGCGGCATGATGCGCTACGGCATCCCCGAGTACCGCCTCCCACGCAACGTGCTGGACGCCGAGATCGACCGCCTCCGCGAGATGGGCATCGTCTTCCGGCAGAACACCCCCATCAAGGACCTCCTGGCCATGCAGGAGCAGGGCCGGTTCGACGCGGTGTTCGTCGCCGTCGGCGCCCACATCTCCAAGCGCGTCGACATCCCCTCGGCAGACGCCACACGGGTCGTCGACGCGGTGAGCTTCCTGCGCGACGTCGCCTCGGGAGAGCGGCCGATCATCGGCCGCCGGGTCGCCGTCTACGGCGGCGGCAACACGGCCATGGACGCAGCCCGGGTCGCCCGGCGGCTCGGCGCGGAGGAGTCGGTCGTCGTCTACCGGCGCACCGAGGAACAGATGCCCGCCCACGCCGAGGAACTCGAGGGCGCCCAGACAGAGGGCGTCAAGATGAACTGGCTGCGCACCATCAAGGAGATGCACGACGAGGACCTCACCGTCGAGGTCATGGAGATCGACGAGGAGGGCAGGGCCCGCGGCACCGGCAGGTACGAGACGCTCACCGCCGACACCGTCATCCTCGCGCTCGGCCAGCGCGCCGACACCGACTTCCTCCGCGCCATCCCCGGCATGAGCTTCAACGACGACGTGGTCGACGTCGATCCGCATTCGCTGATGACCGCGGTGCCCGGCATCTTCGCCGGCGGCGACGCCGTGCCGTCGGACCGGACCGTCACCATCGGCACCGGCCACGGCAAGAAGGCGGCCAAGCGGATCGACGCCTACCTCAACACCGAGGAATGGGTCACGCCGCTGAAGCATCCCGTCGTCACCCTTGACCAGATGAACGTGTGGTACTTCGGCGACCACGGCCGTCGGCAGCACCAGGAGACGGAGGGGGAGGACCGCATCGGCGACTTCGCCGAGATCGTCTCCGGCCTCACCGACGAGGAGGCGAACTTCGAGGCGCGCCGGTGCCTCAGTTGCGGTAACTGCTTCGAGTGCGACGGCTGCTTCGGCGCCTGCCCGGAGGACGCCGTCATCAAGCTGGGCAAGGGCAACCGGTACCGCTTTGACTACGAGAAATGTACGGGCTGTGCCACCTGCTACGAGCAGTGCCCGGTGCACGCCATCGAGATGATTCCGGAGGGAGGACGATGAGCAGCCTGCAGGCCATCATCGACGGCAACGAGGCAGCGGCTGATGTCGCCTACCGGGTGAGCGAACTGTGCTCGATCTACCCCATCACTCCCAGCTCCACCATGGCGGAGCTCGCCGACGAGTGGATGGCGCACCACCGCCCCAACATCTACGGGCAGGTGCCCACCGTCATCGAGATGCAGTCCGAGGGCGGCGCCGCCGGCGCGATGCACGGCGCGTTGCAGGGTGGTGCTCTGTCGACGACGTTCACCGCGTCGCAGGGTCTCCTGCTGATGATCCCCAACATGTACCGCATCGCCGGCGAGCTGACCTCGACGGTGTTCCACGTGGCCGCGCGCTCCCTGGCGACGCAGGGCCTGTCCATCTTCGGCGACCACCAGGACGTCATGGCCGTGCGGCAGACGGGCGTGTGCCTGCTCAGCTCCGCGTCGGTGCAGGAGGCCCACGACATGGCCGCCATCGCGCACCACGCCACGCTGCGCACGCGCCTGCCGTTCGTGCACTTCTTCGACGGGTTCCGCACCTCGCACGAGCTCAACACCATGACGCGTCTCACCGACGACCAGCTGCGCGCCTTCATCCCGCGCGACCTCGTGCTCGAGCACCGCGGCCGCGCCCTCAGCCCCGCCAACCCGTTCATCCGCGGCACCGCGCAGAACCCGGACACCTACTTCCAGTCACGCGAGACGTCCAACGCGTTCTACGAGTGGGTGCCCGGCGTGCTGACGGATGCCATGCGCCAGTTCGAGGCGCTCACCGGCCGCAGCTACGGCCTCGTCGAGTACCACGGCGCCGAGGACGCGGAGCGGGTTGTCATCATCATGGGCTCCGGCATCGAGGCCGTCACCCCCGTGGTCGACAGGCTCAATGCCGACGGCGGGCGCGTCGGGGTCATCCAGATGCGCCTGTACCGCCCCTTCCCGACGGAGGCCCTGCTCGCCGCGCTGCCCGACAGCGTGCGGCGCCTCGCGGTGCTGGACCGCACCAAGGAGCCCGGCGCCTCAGGCGAGCCGATGTTCCTCGACGTCAGTTCCGTGCTGGGCGAGGCGGTCGCCAACGGTCGGCGGGCCTCGCTGCCCCAGATGATCGGTGGTCGCTACGGCCTGTCGTCGAAGGAGTTCACGCCCGCGATGGTGCAGGCGATCTTCGATGAGCTGGGCGCCGAGCACCCGCGGCCCCGGTTCACCGTCGGCATCAACGACGACGTGACGCACCTGTCGCTCGACTACGACCCGACGTTGGACCTCGAGGACCCCGAGACCCTGCGCGCCGTGTTCTACGGGCTGGGCTCCGACGGCACCGTCGGCGCCAACAAGAACACCATCAAGATCCTCGGCTCATCGGAGGACCTGTTCGCCCAGGGCTACTTCGTCTACGACTCGAAGAAATCCGGCTCGCGCACCGTCTCGCACCTCCGGTTCGGCCCCAACCCGATCAAGGCGCCGTACCTGGTCAGCCAGGCAGGCTTCATCGGCTGCCACCACTGGTCCATCCTGGAGCGCGTCGACGTGCTGGAGTTCGCGCGGCCCGGCACCACGCTGCTGCTCAACTCCCCGTACGGCCCACGCGAGACGTGGCACCACCTGCCGCAGCCCATGCAGGAGAAGATCATCCAACTGGGCCTCAAGGTCTACGTGATCGACGCCGGCAAGGTGGCACGCGCGGCGGGCCTGGGCAGCCGCACCAACACCATCCTGCAGACCTGCTTCTTCGCCATCTCCGGCGTGCTCGACAGGGAACTGGCGATCCGCAAGATCAAGGACGCCATCTCCAAGACCTACGCCCGCAAGTCGGCCGAGGTCGTCCGGAAGAACCACGAGGCGGTCGATTCCGCGCTCGCGGACCTCTTCCAACTCGACATCCCCGTCGATGCCACCTCCGGCCGGGGCTTCATCCCCCCGGTGCCGTCGGATGCCCCCGAGTTCGTCCGCACCGTCACCGCGACCATGCTGCAGGGCCGCGGCGACGACCTGCCCGTCTCGGCGCTGCCCGTCGACGGCACGTACCCCTCCGGCACGACGAAGTTCGAGAAGCGCAACATCTCCGAGATCGTCGCCGAGTGGGATGAGGAGGCCTGCATCCAGTGCGGCAACTGCGCCTTCGTCTGCCCGCACGCCGTGCTGCGTGCCAAGTCCTACCCGACCGAGATGCTCGACGGCGCGCCCGACGGCTTCCTCAGCGCCCCCCTGAACGCCGTCGGCCTCCCGTCGACGAGTTACACGTTGCAGGTCTACGTCGAGGACTGCACCGGTTGCGGCCTCTGTGTGGAGGCGTGCCCCGTCAAACCCATCGGTCAGCTGAACCGCCGCGCCATCAACCTCGTGCCGAAGCTGGACCGCAGCAAGGACATCGAGGCCGTCGAGTTCTTCGAGGAACTCCCGGTCAACAAGCGCGTCAACGTCGATTTCGGCACCGTGCGCGGCACCCAGTTCCTGGAGCCGCTGTTCGAGTTCTCCGGAGCCTGCTCGGGCTGCGGCGAGACCCCGTACCTGAAGCTGCTCAGCCAGTTGTTCGGCGACCGCGCCACCATCGCCAACGCGACGGGGTGTTCGTCCATCTACGGCGGCAACCTGCCCACCACGCCGTGGGCGAAGAACGCCGAGGGTCGCGGCCCGGCCTGGTCCAACTCCCTGTTCGAGGACAACGCCGAGTTCGGCCTGGGGATGCGGCTGGCCGCGGACCTCCACGAGGACCTGGCCCGCCGTCGGCTCCTGGAGCTGAAGGGGCAGATCGGCGACGACGACCTCGTCGACGCCATCCTGGGCGCGAGGCAGCGGCAGGGCTCCGAGATCGCGGCGCAGATGGAGCGGGTCAAGCTCCTCCTCCCGAAACTCACCGACCTCACCGGCACCGCCGCGGAGGACCTCCGCTCTGTGGCCGACCACCTGGTGCGGCGCTCCGTGTGGATCGTGGGCGGCGACGGCTGGGCCTATGACATCGGCTCCGGTGGCCTGGACCACGTGCTCGCCTCCGGCCGCAACGTCAACATCCTCGTGCTCGACACCGAGGTGTACTCCAACACCGGCGGGCAGGCCTCGAAGTCGACGCCGATGGGCGCCGTCGCGAAGTTCGCCTCCGGCGGGAAGACCACCAACAAGAAGGACCTGGCGCTCCAGGCTTCGGCCTACGGATCCGTCTACGTGGCGCGCGTCGCCATGGGTGCGGACCCGCAGCAGACGCTGAAGGCGTTCCGTGAAGCGGAGGCCTACGACGGCCCCAGCCTGATCATCGCCTACAGCCACTGCATCGCCCAAGGCTTCGACATGCGCAAGGGCCTGGACCAGCAGTACAAGGCGGTCAACTCCGGCCACTGGCCGCTGATGCGCTACAACCCCGTCATCCGCGACGCCGGCGGCAACCCGTTCCTGCTCGACTCCCCGCGCCCGCGGCTGTCGCTGGCCGAGTACCAGTCGGTCGAGCTGCGCTACCGGGTGCTGCGGGCCGCAGATCCGGAGGAGGCCGACCGGCTGCTCTCCCTGGCGCAGGAACAGATCGACCGCCGCTGGGGTGAATACGAACAGCTCGCCGCCCGCGGCGCTGATTCCTTTGCTGCAGACCCGAGGAGAGACTGATGACCGACCTGACCACCACCTACCTGGGCCTCTCCCTGCGCAACCCGGTCGTCGCCTCGGCCGGGCCACTGTCGCAGTCGGTGGCCGGCATCAAGGCGCTGGCCGACGGCGGCGTCGGAGCCGTCGTGATGTATTCGCTGTTCGAGGAACAGCTCCGCCGGGAGGCCGAGGTTGCCGCCGCGCTGGAGGAGATGTACGACAATTCCTTCCCCGAGGCGCTCAGCTACTTCCCGACGGTGCCCGCCTCGCAGAAGGACGCCAGCCACGCATACCTGAAGCTGGTCGAGCAGGGCGCCAAGGCGATCGATGTACCTCTGATCGCCTCGCTGAACGGCGCGTCGATGGGCGGCTGGACCCAACAGGCCCGCCGCCTGGCGGACGCCGGCGCCTCGGCGATCGAGCTGAACATCTACTTCGTGCCCGGTGACATCACGATGACCGGCGCTGCGGTGGAAGAGCGGCACCTCGAGATCGTCGCGGCGGTGAAGAGCACCGTCGACGTGCCCGTGGCCGCGAAGATCAGCCCGTACTTCTCGTCGGTGGGCAACATGGTGCTGCGCTTGGTGGACGCCGGCGCGGACGGCGTGGTGCTGTTCAACCGCTTCCTGCAGCCCGACATCGACGTGGACAGGGTCACCGTCGAATCCGGTGTCTCGCTGAGTTCCCCGGTGGAGGCCCGCCTGCCGCGCACCTGGATCGCTGTGCTCCGCGGCAAGATCGCTGCGTCGCTGGCCGCCACCACGGGCGTGGACCGGCCGGAAGACGTCATCAAATACATCCTGGCTGGGTCAGACGTCGTGATGACCACCTCATCGCTGATCCGACGCGGCCCCGCCTACGCCGAGGTGCTCGTCGACGAACTGGCCGCCTGGTTGGAGGACCGCGACCTGACGCTGCACCAGGCGCGCGGGCTGCTGAGCGTGCCGAAGGAAGCGCCGGCCGACGTCTATGAGCGCGCCGGGTACGTCTCGGCGTTGGAGAAGGCCAAGGCCACCTACGGATCTCTTCGCTGAACGACAGTCCGGAGCGCCGCCGCGCCCGTTGTGCGGGGCGGCTCTCCGGCCGGTATCCTGACCTGGTTGGCCCCGTAGCTCAGGGGATAGAGCACCGCTCTCCTAAAGCGGGTGTCGTTGGTTCGAATCCAACCGGGGTCGCCAATCTTCCCGATGTACCCACGGGCCTTCCTGCCCTCCGGAACCGGGACGGGCTGGATCGCCGCGCCGCCGTGGGTACGCGGATAAGCCTGCGGCCATGGCTGGGGAAAGAAGAGCCGTCCACTTGGCGTCGACTGACCCCAGCGCGCCGGGCCGGAGCGCACTAACCCGGGTAGCCGCCTTCTATGAAGAAGGCCATGTCCAGGACCTTTGCCCTCGTGTAGAGGAGGCCCGTCGGCCGACCGGAGGTGAAATCGAGTGTGGGCAGTCGTGCCTGGTCGATCGAGTTCCTGTTGCGCTGATAAAAGTCAGCGATCTGCCGGAGAGCTGCGGGGCTGAAGGTGGAGACGCCGAAGCCCTTCCGGAAGTACGTGTCGAAGGCGGGCACGCATCCGAACACACCGAGCATGATCTTGGTAACGAGGGTGTCGGATGCCTCGATCGGCAGCAATGCTCCCCGGATGGCCGACGCAGTCCATTGGACGAGTTCGATGCCGTGGGAATCGTAACCATCGAGGTCGAGGGACCACACCTCGTCTGGTGCATTGCTGATGGTCTCGACGAGGGGCGCCAGGTGACGAGCGCTTCGTCGGAAGAGGCCGGAGGAGCCCCGCAGCATGCCCCAACTGGCGAGGTAGAAGGCCAGCTGGAAGCAACTGGCCTGCATGCCGTGAGGATGGCCCCATGTGGCGATTGCTGTCCGATGCTGCTGGAAGTGGTTGAAGCAGTAGTCGAATGAGGCATAGCGCGCTTCGGGGTCGCGATGGATCAGATAGCGGGAAACTGCTGACTCAAGGTCGACGCTGTCTCGTTGTGAGCTCGTGCGCTCGACGCGTTCAGAGGCCACAGAGATTTCGGTGCGTAACTGACTGCCGTGAGGCTCAAAGCGACGGTACAGACCGTGGTCGATCCTGGTGATCAGCGGTCTTCGATGGGCGAACCCGCCACGAGACTCGACGGAGACGTTCGACGTCGCCCCCTGAATGTGAGTCCTGAGCGATTGCTGCTTGACCTCGGGGTAATGGCGGGAAAACCATCCGATGATCTCAGACGCACGGAAGGGCTCGGAGAGACGCTGAACGCACTCCTCCAGTTGGCTCCAGATCGTGTGGTTCACGCATTCATACTCGCTCAAGAAATGCGAGCGCGGGCGGATGGCGCGCGAAATTCGGTGCCCAGGCTCACGGCTGGAATGCGTGCGTGCCCCGGTTCCTCTGCAGGAAGCGCGACACCGCGATGGCCAGTTCCGTCGGGTGCGTGAGCGCGAGATCATGACCCGCCCCCGAGATGCTGACCGTCTGCACGTCAGGGAAGAGTTCCCGGACCCAGGCCTTGGTCTGGCGGAACATCGGCCCGCTGTCGGTCCCGCCGACGTACAACACCGGGGCACCCAGGGAAACGGCCTCGTCCGGCCCGTAGCGCCAGGTCAGGAGGGCCGGGATGTCGCGGCCGAAGAACGCCGCCGCGTCGCGCTCGATCCGTTCAACCGACCCCGGCGCCAGTGCCTCCTGGCGGCGTCGCCACTCCGGCCCGACGAGCATGACCATGAACGCTTCCAGCGCGGCGGCGGCACCGTCGCGCTCGTACACGTCCATCAGCCTGCGGCTCGCCGTGACGAAGTCCGTGGCGGATGGTGCATGCCGGGGTGGCGGCTCGATGGCCACGACCGAGCGGACGGCCGCCGGCGCCAGCGAAGCGAGGTGCAACGCCACTGCCGCCGAGTAGCTCACGCCGATGACGTGGGCGGGCACCGCGTCCAGTTCTTCGAGGACGGCGAGGCAGTCCAGCGCGTCGGATTCAATCGTGGCGGGGGCTGTAATGGTGGTCGTGCTCGACCCGTAGCCACGTCGGTTGAAGGTGATCGCCCGGAAATGCCCACGCAGCAGTTCGTGGCGCGAGAACGATGTCGTCTCGTCCACGGACAGCGCGGTCCGCACGACGAGGACCGCCTCTCCCGATCCGTCGGCAGTGACGGCGAGCCTTCCCTCGGGCACCGGAACCCATGAAGTGGTCACCAGGCCACTGTGTCACCGGCGAGTTGCATCCACTAGTAGCAGCGGAGGCCGGAACTGCGCTCCCCCCAGCGCAGTCCCGACAGGTTTTCCCCCCAGCGCAGCGGGCTCAGAGCCCGACTGAATCCGCCCCGTGCTCGGCCTGTGCCTGCGAGAATCCCTCGTAGAGCAACTGGTCCACCAGGCCGGAGCGCGAGAATCCGCCCATCTCCAGGTACGACTTCGCCTTCAGCGCCGCCTGCTCCATCCAGTCGACGGTGACGTTGGCCACCCCGTAGAGGGCCTCCTCGGACGTGAAGCCCTCGTACTCGAGCTGGTCCACCAGACCCGACTCCGAGAAGGCGGTGAACTCGAGGTACGACTCGGCCTTCAGCGCGGCCTGCTCCATCCAGTCGGCGCCGATCGCGTCAGCGGCGAACTCGGCGTCCGCAGTGGCGAAGCCCTCGTACTCGAGCTGGCCGATCAAACCGGTGCGCGAGAACGGGGCGAAGCTGATGTAGTTCTCGGCGCTGACGACCGCCTGGCCCTGGGTGACGCTGAGGCCCGGATCCGCCGGCTCCTCCACCACGGGCTCTTCCACCGGCTCCACCGGCGTCGTCTCAGGGGCGGCTTCCGCCGTGGGCTCGAGTGCTGCCACCTCCGTGGTGGCTGCCGCCGGGGTGGTTTCCTGGAGCGGCTCCGCGGTGGTCTCCTCGACCGGTGCGACAGACGTGGTCTCCGCCGTTGCGCTGACGCCGGCCAAGGGCGCGGCCTGCTCGGTGTCATCGCCGCCCTTGGGCAGGATGGCGATGAGGCCGATGAGCGCGACCACCGGGATGATGATGCGCTTCTTCGTGTACCAGGGCCGCCGCGCTGCGGCCGTGGTCTGGGTGGCCTGCGCGGCCTGGTCTGCCCACTGCGTCCCGTCCCAGTACCGGGACGAGCCGTCCGGCTGGGTGTACCAGCCGGCTGGATGCTGCTGTGTCATGTTGGTTCCCCCAATGACGATTGATGTGTACGTCATTGACGCTATAGAGGGGGTCTGACAAAAACTGGGGACCGAAGGAAGATCAGTCGGTGAGTTCGCCGCGCACCAGGGAGTCGCCGGAGTGCGTGGGGGCGTCGTCGAACAGCTCGCGGGAGATGTCGACGATGGTGTAGCCCTCGTCCAACAGTCGCTGCGTCACAGGGAAGCGCTGCTCTCCGTCGGGCTCCAGGATGCCCACCGACACCATCCGCTGGAGGTCTTCGTTGATCAGCCAGACCTCGAAGTAGTCGGCTTCCTTCGCGTCGAACACGGGTGCCTCCACGACAAGGACCAGACCGTCGCCCCCGTCGACCAGGCGGGCGGCGGTAGGCGTGGCGTCGTCGGCGAGGGGGGCGAGTTCTGCGGAGGCCACGGTCACCGGGGCCGCGTCCCGTGACGGGAGCTCGAGCAGTGTGCCGAGGCCGACGCCGACCATGAGGCAGACGGCAGCCGCCAGTAACCAGGGCCATGACCGGGAACGCAGGCCGGACGTGGTGGTGCCGGCGGTGGCCGGTGCGTCGGAGGCCTCGAGGACGCGCGCCCGGAGCCGGGGGGGCGGTGTCGCGGCCAGGCTGGGCGAACCCTGCGCGTCCCTGACCAGCTGCGCGCCCAGGCGGAGATCCGCCACGGCCGAGTTGCAGCGGGGGCACGACGCAAGGTGGGCCGCATACTGATCCGTTGTGTCATCCTCGGCCAGCGCCAGGGAGAGCAACTGGTCGTTCTCGAGGTGGGTCGTCACGATTGGCTCTCCTTCCAGGCGTCCTTCACGATCAACAAGCCCCGTCGGATGTGGCTCTTCACGGTGCCGACGGGCATCTGCAACCTGTCGGCGATCTCCGCGTGCGTCAGGCCATCGTAGAAGGCCAACTGCAACACTTTCCGCTTCGGATCACCCATGGCGTCCAGTACTGCGGTGACGAGGAGGCGGTCGTCGGCGGGCTGCTCTGTGGTGTCCTCCGTGCTGCTGTAGCGGCGGGCCTCGTCCACGCGACGGTTGTGGCGGGCGCGGGATTCCCAATGGTCCGCCACCCGCCGTCGGGCGATCACCAGCAACCAGCCGGGCAACGCCGTCTCACCGGGAACCAGCGATGACCTGCTCGACCAGGCGGAGGCGAAAACCTGCTGGGTGACATCGTCGGCATCGGCATCCGGGGGTGCCACCTTCCGCCGGACGAAGCCGTGGATCAACGGCGACCACCGGTCGTACATCGCCGCGAAGGCCTCTCGTGAGCCCGCGGCGACATCCCGGCTGAGCATCGCAACGTCATCGGAGTCCACACAGAGAGCCTAGGTCAAGAAACGGGCACTGCGCGGGCGATCACGTTGTTCTGGTACCCGCCACGGTCACGGAGATAGGGGCCGCCGCACGTGACCAGGTTGAGGTGGTGCGTCCCGGTGCGGGCGAACAGTTGCGCAAGGTCGAGTTCGGCGCGCGGCACGGAGTCGACCGACTCCACGCGGTAGGCATGCTCAACCCCTGTTGCGTCGAGCACGACGATGACCTCACCGGGGGCCAGCCTGCGAAGGTCCGCCAGAGGTCCGATGCCCAGTTCCTTCGAGTCGACGTGGGCCGCGATCACGGTGGCGCCCTGAGTGTCGCCGGGGGCCGGACCGAAGCGGTACCAGCCAGCCTCTGCGGGATCGGGTGGCAGGGCCATCAGGCCGATGTCGTCGACGCCCTGAGGTGAGACCGGCATGTCGATCTTCAGGGAGGGGATCATCATCCGGGTCGGTGACGGCCGGGTGGTGGCAGCCGCGAGTCCTGCCGAACTGGCACCGACCTGATCAGCCGGTGTGGAGGCAGGCGAGGGGGCTGAGGTC
>NZ_PQFE01000023.1:0-35768 GCF_022342445.1 Tessaracoccus sp. ZS01
CTGAGCGACCACCACGAGCTGGACCGCGTCAGCCTTGAACTCCGGGGTGTACTTCCTGCGTTTCGATGACATCTCGTCTCGTCGTTCCTTCCTGGTAACGACTGTCCACGAGAAGTGTCACACCCCACGGACCCCCGGCCCGGCGCACCCCGGACACGGCGACGGAGGTGTCGTGGGGCGGCAGCGCAGCACAGTGTGGTCGGGTTCGACGCGCTGGGCGGTCACGGACAGCCCGAGAGGGTCCAGACGGCAGAACGTATCGAGGCAGGGTGGGGTAGCGTTTCGCACAAGGGCCCTTGGGTTTCAGATGTGGCTTAGACACCTTCATCCTGCCAACCCGAGGGCCCCCTTCACATCACCGGGCCCGTCCGAAATCCAGCCCCATCACCCACCGCCATCTGTGAAGAGCCGGAATATGTTATCCCGAGCGTTGGTCGTCACGCCTTGTCAGCGTCCGCAGGGACAGGGGGTTTCTCGGGATAACGGCGCCCTGCCTATGTTCCGCATCTCATGAATCCCAGTCGCTTCAGTCATGAAAGCGCGAGGCCTGCTGGGCACTGGCTCAACAAGCGAGCGGGCGCCGTCTGTTGTCCGGTCAGGGATGACGTGCTTAGCGTGGTTGGCTCCGGTCAGCCTCCGAAGAGTCTTCCCCAGCCGGGAATCTCAAGGTTGGAGAGTTGTTCCCCGAAGCCAGTGATGTCTTCTCCCAATCCGCCGACCTGCTCGGATGCCCCGGCAGCGACGCCGCTCACCCCGTCAGCCAGGTCAGTGGCCCCGGGGGTGAGATCCTCGAGACCGCTGGTGAAGCCTTCCACGCTGACCAACCCGGCAAGGGCATCGAAATCGATACCGACGTTGACGGCTTCAGCGAGGAGCGGGGCGGCGATGGCGCTAACTGCCGCACCGCCGGCGACGGCGATCAGGAGTCCACCTCCCGCGCTGGCAGCGGCCACCCCGACCCTCTGCCCGGTCGTGGCGGCGCCGGGTCGAGGGATGCGGGCGAGGATACCGGCCAGAAAGCCGGGCTGAGCAGCCTCGGCACGGGTGGCGGTGCGGGCAAGATCGGCCGGTTGCGATGTGCGCGGCTGCTCCCCAAGGGGTAATTCGGTGCGCAGTCGCGCGTGGAGTTGGTCCCGCTCTGCGGGAGTGAGGCGTGCGAACGCGTCTGCGTGGATCCGCTCAAGCTGGACGGGTTCGGCGGTGCGCAGCAGGTACTCGTAGCGGGCCACAGCGGCACGGTCGGCCGCCTGGTGATCCGGCGGCGATGGGGTCAGTCCGACCGATCCCGAGGGTGCTGACTGGGTGGCGGCGGGCGGCGTGAACGGCGGCTGGGCTGGTTCCGCTGCCGTGTTACCGATGAGTGCGTCCACTGTGCCCCGCAGCGTGCTTCTCCAGTCTCGGGGTTCGCTGCCGGGGGTCGGCGCTGGGGAGGGGGTCTTGTTGCGGGCCTGGGAAGCCAGGCTGGTGAGGAGGTCGAACAACTTCATTAGCGTTCCCTTCGGGGTGGGCGGTGATGTGGATAACGGCGGGTCGGTTGAGCTCGGGTCATGGCGCGTCTCGGCCGGTGGGCGTTGGGCATCGTCAGCAGTTTCGGCCAACCACCCTTCAGTCTGGCGGTCGGGTGTACCTCCTCTGACTGGCTGAGGGATCGGGTGTAGCGCCGCCGCGGGTGTTTCCCTGATCGCAGCGGGCCGGCGTTACGGTCAGTCGCCGGAGCGATCGTTCCGGCTCCCCGCGAGCACAAGTACACGGCGGCGGAAGACCGGCTCGACCGCGCCCAGCTCCTCGTCGGTGGCGATCCGGAACGCCCCTGCAGCCTCGGCCTGCACTTCGCGTCGGCCTTGGCCGCGGGTGGCGCGCAGGCTGGCGACAATGGACACCGTGATGATGGTCGCGACGACGGCGAGGCTGATCGTGGTCGGGATGTAGAGCACATCCAGGAGCAGCATCTTGATGCCCACCCAGATCAGGACGAACGAGAGTCCGATCTTGAGGTAGACGAACCGGTGGATCAGGTCAGCGAGGAGGAAGTACATGGCTCGCAGGCCGAGGATCGCGAACGCGTTGGCGGTGAAGACGAGGAACGGTTCGCTGGTCACGGCGAAGATCGCCGGGATCGAGTCGACGGCGAAGATGATGTCAGTGATCTCCACCAGCACCAGCACCGCGAGCAGCGGCGTCGCCACTACTAGTCCTGCCTTGCGGATCAGGAACTTCTGCCCGTGGTACGCGTCTGTCATCGGCACAAACCGGCGGAACAGCTTGAGGATGCGGGACTTCTCGGGGTGGACGTGCTCGTTGCGTGAGCGGAACATTCGCCACCCGGTGTAGATCAGGAACGCGGCGAATACGTAGAGGATCCAGGAAAAGTTCTCAATCAGCGCAGCGCCGGCGGCGATGAAGATTCCGCGGAAGATCAGCGCGCCGAGGACGCCGAGGAACAGCACTCGGTGCTGAAACTCGCGCGGGACCGCGAACGCGGCGAAGATGATAGCCCAGATGAACACGTTGTCCACGGCGAGGGATTTCTCGATCAGGTATCCGGCGAAATACTGCTGCCCGAATTCCGCCCCCCACAACGTCCACACCAGCACACCGAACGCGACACCGATCGTCACCCACACGATCGACCAGACGGCGGCTTCTCGCACGCCGATCACGTGGGCTGTGCGGTGGGCGATCAGGTCCACGGCGAGCATCACCAGGATCACACCTAGGACGGCGAACCACGCCCACCAAGGAACATTCATGACAAAGACCTCCACGAGTTTCGTGAAGGTCTCATCGGCCTTGTGGGCCCTGCGCACCGGATCCCGAGGTGGGGACCGTGTTGACGATGCGGAGCGAGGATTACTCCCCTTCTTGCCCCAGGAAACAGGAGAAGTGTCTCCACGTCAAGTCAGCGTCGCTCGTCGGAGATGTCAGTCGCGAGAAGCTGATCATGGTGGACTGTAACTTGACAGACGTACCAGAATTCGTGAATGATGAATCGCATGCGTAGAGAGACCGCCGACCGGTTGGCCCGCCTGACGGGAGCCAGGCTGGTCGGCGACCCTGGCACTCTCGTCGGCCCCGACGTGGTTATCGACTCACGCGCATGCTCCCCCGGCGCCCTCTTTGTCGCTCTGCCGGGGGAGCGGGCCGATGGTCACGACTTCGTTGAGGGGGCGGTCGCGGCTGGCGCCGCGGCCGTCCTCGTGCGCAAGGAACTCCCCATGGCGGTCCCGCAACTTGTGGTGCCCGACCCGCTGGCCGGGCTGACCGCCCTGGCAACGGCGCTTGTGGAGGAAGCCGTCGCGGCCGGACTGGTCACCGTCGGCATCACCGGGTCGTCAGGCAAGACCAGTACCAAGGACTTACTGGCCCAGGTGCTGGCGACCGCCGGCCCCACGGTCGCCCCTGTCGGCTCGTTGAACAACGAGCTCGGGGTGCCGCTGACTGCCACCAGGGTGGATGCGGCCACACGGTTCCTGGTCAGCGAGATGGGAGCCCGCGGCAGTGGTCACATTGCCTCCTTGTGCCCGATTGTGACGCCTCACGTTGGCATTGTGCTCAACGTCGGCCACGCTCACCTCGGCCAGTTCGGGTCGGTAGCGGCGATCGCGAAGGCAAAGGGCGAACTCGTGGAGGCGCTGCCCGCAGAAGGCTGGGCGGTCCTGAACGCCGACGACCCGCTCGTCTCAGCGATGGCCGGACGCACCGGCGCCCGCATCGCCACCTTTGCCGTCGGTGCTGCGCCCGGGTGGGGGGA
This sequence comes from Tessaracoccus sp. ZS01, assembly GCF_022342445.1. Taxonomy (NCBI): domain Bacteria; kingdom Bacillati; phylum Actinomycetota; class Actinomycetes; order Propionibacteriales; family Propionibacteriaceae; genus Tessaracoccus; species Tessaracoccus sp. ZS01. The sequence goes on from NZ_PQFE01000023.1 coordinate 3,752, forward strand.
CCTGCGGGTCTGGGCCGAGCAGGTCGGGGCCTCTGACAGGCAACGGCCCACCTTCATGCTGCACGCCAGCGGCGCAGCCAGAGGGTCTGCCCCGGTGGCGTTGCAGGTGACCGGAGCCCATCAGGTGGGCAATGCGCTGGCCGCAGCCGTGGCGGCGCTGGGGCAGGGCCTGGACGTTTCCACGGTTGCCCTGGCTCTTGGCAACGCCACCGCCCGCTCGCACTGGCGGATGGAACTCAGCTCCCGTCCGGACGGGGCGCTGGTGGTTAACGACGCCTACAACGCCAATCCCGACTCCATGACCGCGGCACTGCGCACCCTCGCCTCGTTGCGTAGACCCGGCGGGCGCCTCCTCGCGGTGCTGGGCGACATGCTGGAACTCGGCCCCGGGGCCGCCGCGGCGCACGTCGAGGTCGGGGCGCTTGCCGCAGCGCTCGGCGTGGACCGGTTGATCGCGATCGGCGCCCATGCCGACGACCTGGTCTCCGGAGCCGGTGGCGTCGAGAGCACCGTGGCATCGGACAGGGCCGCCGCCGCTGCTACCGCCGCCGCCTGGCTGAGTCCTGCGGACGTCGTGCTGGTCAAGGGGTCAAGGGGTTTGGCTCTGGAGAACGTGGCCGAACGACTGTCCGCACCCCACAGGGGGTAATCGACGAGGAGCCAGAGCCATCAGCTTGCTGCTGGCCTTTACCCTCAAACACCTGGCCGGTTCTGGGGCTGTGTGGCCTGCGACTGCTGCGCGACCACGGATATGAGACGGGCAACACCGCTCACCCAGGCCCGAGAAGATTGAGGGATGGTCGCGCGGCTCACGCGTGAAGTAGGCCGCAGCCGCCCAGCAGAACCCCTTCGGATCCTTCCGGGGGCATTCCCGGCACCGTCGGGGGGGCCGTGGCTTGGCGAGCCGCGGCCGGCGCACCTCTCGCCGGGCAAGCCTCAGCCGGGGTAGCGGTGCTCGAGGGCAGCCAGGAGCCGACGCCGGGCGGCCTCAACGTTCTCCCGCCGAGCGGTGGTCATTTCGGCCTCGACCTGCTCGACTTCGGCGGCGAGGCGTTCATCGCGGAATACGCCCCGGATCCAGCGGGAGAAGTCATGGGCCTCGGCGTGGTGAGCGATGACGTCGGCCTCGCAGACGTCCAACTCACTGTGGAAGTCGCGTAGATTTGCAGCCTCGTGACCGGAGGTTGACTCCCGGCTGCGGCGGAACACGAACCGCCGATGGACCGGTAGGTCCGCCGTCGCGTACTTGTGCCAGTGGCGCTCGTGAGTGGTACGCCGGTGGCCGACTATGAAGGGGCGCAGCACTCCGGGCTCGCTGGCGCGCACGAGCAAGCCGGCCCCGGTGGGGAGGGCGGAGAATGCGGCGAGGACATCGTTGACCGGGAGCCTGCTAAACGCCGTGGGGGCGGCGACGACCGCGTCCTCCGCATCAAGGGTAGTTGGCTGCAGGGACACAAGGATGTCGATGCTGTTCCGAGCCTCAGCACTGAGTTCGGTGGGGTGATAGGTGATCATGCAGTGGCCCTTGCGGTCCGGTGCGAACAGGTGTGGAGTCTTGCTCTCTTGGCCGAGAGATTCGTGGGCCTCGTCGATCAGCACCCAGTGGGGCAGGCCGCGGTCGCTGCGCAGATCGGCGAGCCGGGGCGGTGTTTCCTGGTACCACGTTTGCCTTTCTTTCCCCGTGAGCTGGGACAGGTCGGCGATGATGCTTGTGCCATGGTGACTCAACAGGGTGCGTATGAGCCCGGTCCTGGGACCGGGCTCGTGCCCACCCAGATGAACGACGTTGGGCAGGGCGCCCAGACTGGTGTGGTCCCCCTCGGCATCGATGACGACCACGGCGTAGGCGAGACGGATGAGTTGCTCGGCGATGAGCCCGGCCAGAAAGGACTTCCCGGCACGGGTGCCACCCGTCACAAGAATGTTGACCTGGGAGGCCGGAATAGTGGCAGGGGTGGCGTCGAGGTAGGTGCCGAGCGAGATCTGCCAGCGTTCGGGGTGCACGTGGGAGCGCCCGGCCAGGACGTCACCCCGCAGGATCTCGATCATCCCTTTGCCGTCCGGGGCAAGTGTGACGATGTCGGCGCGGCGCTTGAGAGACTCGACGGCGTTGGCGACGGCGACGCCAATCTCGCAGCGCGCGAGCATGGTGTGGTCGTTCTCCGCGTCGCCAATGGCGATAGTGGAGTGTCGGGACAGGCCCAGGTTGTCGAGTGCGGCGTCCAGTCCGGTTCCCTTGGTGACGCCGGCCGGCACGATCATCAGGGCGCCGCGGTTGCGCGTGAGTTGGTAGTCGGCTCCGAGCCGACGGACCTCCTCCAGAACGAGGTGGTCGTGGGTCGCCGAGCAGCCCAGGAGTGCCTGCCCGCGGTCGACCCGGACCCCGCGGCCCGTGAGTGCGTCGGCCAGCGCTGGGTCGATCGGCTGAGCCAGCACCTGCGACCCCGCACTGGTGTGGAGCACCGCGCCGTTTTCGGCGACGATTGCGTCGAACCAGTTGTCCACATCGGCGAACCCGGCCCGCAGGTGACGCAGTGTGCGGCCGGTGACGAGCACGAGGCGGACTGGCGAATGTAGCCAAACCTCATGGCATGCCCCCGTCGTGCGATCTCGTGCGATGAACGTGCGATGAACATGCTACAGAGTGGTGCACGCTGTCGGGGCGTGGCGAGACGGAGAAAAGGCAGAACCCCCAGTCAGTGCGGCTTTCGCCGATTTGACTGGGGGTTCCAACTTGTGTCCGAGAGAGGACTTGAACCTCCACGCCCTAAACGGGCACTAGCACCTCAAGCTAGCGCGTCTACCAATTCCGCCACCCGGACAGGGTGTGCTTCCCTTTCGGGGAGCGACAAGGAACTCTAGCAGGTACACCCCGGGACTACGCAAATCGGGGCTAGGGTGGACTCCAGAAGGGCCCCGGCAGGTGGGCGCGGAACGTCTGAGGAGCAGATGACATGGGCGTTGAGGCGACCTTTGAGATTGAGATCACCCCCACCGAGGCTCTGCTGCCCGCCACCAGCAGGTTCGACTTCGCCAAGGTGTGGGAGGGCGCGGCGCAGGGCGTCAGCAAGGGGGTCATGGTCTCAGGTGGGGACGCGTCCAGCGGGACGGCGGGCTACGTGGCCATGGAGGTCTTCGAGGGTACGCTGGACGGTCGCAAGGGAGCCGTCTCGTTCCAGCAGTTCGGCACCATGCAGGGCGGCGTGCAGGAGCTTCGCTACGAGATCGTCCCCGGCTCGGGCACCGGTGAACTGGAAGAGGTCACCGGGACGCTGCACCTCGAGATCGACGGCGAGGGCCTGCACCACATCACGTTCGAGCTGGGCTAGCCGGCCGTAGCCCGTTCGGGCCGCCGGAGATGTCGTCGAGGGCGGCGACGATGGGCGGCACGAGCGTCTTGTGCTCGACGTCCATGAGCTCGGCCAGGTGTTCCGTGGTGCGGGGGCCGATCAGGGCCGAGGCCACCTGGGGAGCGTCCCTGGTCCACAGCAGCGACACCTGGGCCGCTGTCAGCCCCAGACCCTGGGCCGCGTGTGCCACCGCGTCGACGATCGCCGACGAGCGGGGCTGCAGATACGGCTCGACGAACCAGCTGAAGTGATCTGAGGCGCCGCGGGAATCGCGCGGGATCCGGCCGCCGGCGTACTTGCCGGTCAACACCCCGCGGCCCAGCCCGGACCACGCCAGCACGCCCAGCCGGTGGTGCGCGGCGGCGGGGATGACCTCCACCTCGGCACGCCGTGCCAGCAGGGAGTACTCCACCTGAACGCTGGACAGCGTCACCCGGGCCCGGTCCGCGTCCTGCCAGGTGGCGGCCGTGGCGGTCTGCCAGCCCACGAAGTTCGACACACCCACGTAGTGGGCCATACCCCGGGCGACGGCCGTGTCCAGCGCCGACATCGTTTCGTCGACGGGGGCGTCACCCCAGGCGTGCACCTGCCACAGGTCCACGTGGTCCGTCCCCAGCCGCCGCAGCGACTGCTCCAGGTCGTTGAGCAACGCGCCGCGGGACGTGTCGATCACCCGGCGTCCGTCGCGCACGACGAAGCCCGCCTTGGTGGCGATGACCAGCGACTCCCTGGGCAGACCCGCGTGCAGGGCCTTGCCGATCATCTTCTCCGCGACCCCGGCGCCGTACGCGGGTGCGGTGTCGACGAGGTTGCCCCCACCGTCGACGAAATCGTGCAGGAGGGCCTGCGCCATCGGCCACTCGACGTCGCGGCCCCACGCCATGGTCCCCAAGCCGAGGGGGGAGACATGGAGACCGGTGGCACCGAGTGGACGAAGCTGCATAGCGGGACCCAGCCTAGGCGGCAGCGAGCACGCCGGTGAGCAACAGCACCGCGACGATCGCGGCAACCGCCAGACGGTAGACGACGAAGAGCCGGAAGTTGTGCGTGGAGATGTAGCGCAGCAGCCACGCGATCACGGCGTAGCCGATGATGAACGCCAGGACGGTGGCCACGATGGTGGGACCCCAAGCCGCGGTTGAGTCGCCGCCGATGTCCTTGAGCTTGTAGAGGCCGGAGCCGAAGACGGCCGGGACGGCCAGCAGGAACGCGTAGCGGGTGGCGGCGGGCCGGTCGTAGCCGAGGAACAGGCCGCCGGAGATGGTGGCACCGGAGCGCGACACGCCAGGGATCAGCGCTGCAGCCTGGAACAGACCGAACAGGATGCCGTCGCGCCAGCTCAGCTGCCGCAGGTCCTTGGTGTTGTTCTCGCCGAACTTGTCAGCGATCGCCAGCACGATGCCGACGCCGGCCAGCATCGCCACGGTGATCCAGAGATTGCGCAGCGTGGTGTCGATGGCGTCCTGGAACAGCAGCCCCAGCACGACGATGGGGACGGAGCCGATGATCACCAGCCAGCCCATGCGGGCGTCGGGGTCGGAGTGCTCCACCGTGCCGCGGAGCGAACCGAACCAGCGCGCGATGATGCGTGCGATGTCCTTGCGGAAGTAGACGAGCACGGCCGTCTCGGTGCCCAGCTGGGTGACGGCGGTGAAGGCGGCGCCGGGGTCGCGGCCGTCGAACAGCAGCTGCCCGACGATCGACACGTGCGCGCTCGACGAGATGGGCAGGAATTCCGTGAGCCCCTGCACGATGCCGAGCACGATCGCCTGCAACCAGTCCATATGTGCGTCCTCCCGAAGCCAAACCGGGGGCCACTGTACCGCCGATGAGGCTACTAGGCTTGGGCCCCATGACCAAGGTGGTGCTGATCAGGCATGGCCGCTCGACGGCGAACGCAGCGGGCGTGCTCGCCGGGCGCGCGCCGGGGGTGGCGTTGGACGACATCGGGCGGGGGCAGGCCGTGGCCCTCGGTGAACTGCTGAGGAACGTGACCATCGCGGCCGCCTACAGCTCCCCGGTGGAGCGGTGCATCGAGACGGCCACGCTGGCAGGCTTCCCCCACCCTGAGCTGCTCGACGGCGTCAGCGAATGTGACTACGGCGAATGGACCGGCGCGAAACTCGACGACCTGAGTTCCCAGGAGGTGTGGGCCGACGTGCAGGCCAGGCCCTCCGTCGTGGCCTTCCCCGGCGGCGAGTCCATGCTGGCCATGTTCCATCGAACCACCGCGGCCATCGCCGACGTGGCGGGCAGGCACGGCGCGGACGAGGTCATCGCCGTGTTCTCGCACGGTGACCCGATCAAGGCGATCCTCGCGCACGCCTTCGGAATGCATCTGGACCAGTTCCAGCGCCTCCACGTGCACCCGGCCGGCCTGAGCGTCATCGACTACAGCGGCGAGCGGCCCCTCGTGGTGTGCGTGAACACCGGAGGCGACCTCGCCTCGCTCCTCGGGGGCAACTCCGCTCCGACCATCGGCGGCGGCGATGTCGCGGGCGTAGGGTGATGCCATGATGCTCGCCTTCGACAACCCGGATCGCTGCATCGTCGGCACCATCGGCGCGCCTGGTGAACGCCTGTTCCTCATCCAGGTGGCGCAGGGCAACCGCCTGGCGGCCGTGGCACTGGAGAAGGAGCAGACGCTCCTGCTGGGCGTGCGGGTCGGCGACGTGCTCGACCAGCTCGCGGAACTGGGCCACGAAGTGCCGCCGCGGCAGCCACCGGCTGACAACGGTCCGCTCGACGCGCCCGTCGAGGTGCTGTTCCGCGCGGCGGCCATCGGCCTGGCCTGGGACCATGAGCGCAACCGCCTCCTCCTCGAACTCTTCTCCGCCGAACCTGACGAGGAGGGTGAGAACTCGCTCGTCCAGATCCGGATGACGCCCGTGATGGCGCGGGAGTTCTCCTCCCGAGCGGAGGTCGTCGTCGCCTCCGGGCGGCCCTCCTGCCCGGCGTGCAGCCAGCCACTGGACCCGGCAGGACACATCTGCCCCCGCGCGAACGGCTACCGCGGGCCGCTGTTCGGATGACCGGGCCCAGCGGAGCGCTCCAGGTCGTAGGGCGGCTCGTCGATGCCTCCAACGCCACCTTCCTCGCCGTAGACGAGGAGGAGGCGCACTGGGTGTACAAGCCGGTGGCGGGGGAGGCTCCGCTGTGGGACTTCCCGATGGCCACCCTCGGCCGCCGCGAGGTCGCGGCCTACGCGTTGTCAGAAGAACTCGGGTTCGGTGTGGTGCCGCTGACCGTCTGGTGCGAGGGGCCGCTCGGCGAGGGATCTGCCCAGCGCTGGGTGGACGGCGCCCCCACGCCGCTGATCGATCTGCTTGAGCCCACCGACGTGGACGAGACCTGGTTGCCCATCCTCACCGGTCTGAACGCTGAGGACCTGCCCGTTGTGCTGGCGCACCGCGACGACCCCCGGCTCCGCGCGCTCGCCCTGTTCGACGCGCTGCTGAACAACTCCGATCGCAAGGCCAGCCACGTCATCACGCACGGCGACGCCCTCGCGGGTGTCGACCACGGCGTGAGCCTCCACCCGGACAACAAACTGCGCACCGTCCTGTGGGGATGGGCCGGCGATCCACTCACCGAGGATGAGCTCTCCATCGTCGCGCTCGCGGCGGGCATCGACGCGCCGCTCGCGCCCGGACTGACCGACGAGGAATGGGCCGCGCTGACGGGGCGGGCCGAGGCGATGCTGGCGGAAGGAGCGATGCCGCGGCCATCCGAGCGGTGGCCCAGCATCCCGTGGCCTCCGATCTAGGCGGTAAGTTGTGACCCATGTATGCGTGGGAAACCGTTGACGTCCCGGCCCTGCCGCCCTCGGGTGGCGCCGTTCCGGACAAGCTCACCCTGTTCGACACAGCGTCGCGCAACCTGGTGCCTGTGGCCGCGGATGTGGAGACCGCGCGCATGTACGTGTGCGGCATCACCCCCTACGACGCCACGCATCTGGGTCACGCCAACACCTACCTCACGTTCGACCTGATCAACCGCGTCTGGCGCGACCTCGGGCTCAACGTCGACTACACGCAGAACGTCACAGATGTCGACGACCCGCTCCTGGAGCGTGCCGCCGAGACCGGCGTCGAATGGGAGGAACTGGCCGCGGACCAGACGGAGCTGTTCCGCAGCGACATGCAGGACCTGCGCGTCCTGCCCCCGAACAACTACATCGGCGCCGTGGAGTCCATCAGCTGCGTCACCGAACTGATCGATGACCTGCTCGCCAGCGGCCTCATCTACCAGGTGGGCGACGACGAGCACCCGGACTGGTACTTCAACACCGCAGCCGCGCCGGGCTTCGGCGGCGTCAGTCACCTCAGCGAGGCGGAGATGATCGCCAGCTTCCGTGAGAACGGCGGTGACCCGGACCGCCCGGGCAAGCGGCACCCGCTCGACAGCCTGCTGTGGCGCTACTCCCGCGACGGCGAACCCAGCTGGTCCTCGCAACTCGGTGCGGGTCGTCCTGGCTGGCACATCGAGTGCACAGCCATCTCGCTGCGTTACCTGGGAGCGAACTTCGACGTCCAGGGTGGCGGTGCGGACCTCATCTTCCCGCACCACGAGATGTGCGCGGCGCAGGCCATCGTGGCCAGCCGTGAGCCTCTCGCGGATGCTTTCGTGCACTCCGGCCTGGTGGCGCTCCACGGCGAGAAGATGAGCAAGTCCAAGGGCAACCTCGAGCTCGTCAGCCGCCTGCGCAAGGCCGGGGCGGACCCCATGGCCATCCGTTTGGCGCTACTCGACCACCACTACCAGGAGAACTGGGAGTGGACGCCGGACCAGCTCGAACGGGCCACCGAGCGCCTCGCCCTGTGGCGCGGCATGGTCAACGATGGCGGGGCGCTGCCTGCGGGCGAGACGATCGCCGCCATGCGCACCGCGCTCCGCAACAACCTCGACGCCCCTGCCGCCCTTGCCGCCGTCGACACCTGGGCGGCGGCCAGCCTCAGCATCGGTGGCGACGACACTGATGCCATCTCCGAGATGTCCGCCGCGGTCGACGCGCTGCTCGGCATCAAGCTCTAAGCGATAAGGTCTGGAAACGTGAAGTCCTTCGAACAGCTCTTCGAGCAGCTCACCGAAACCGCGCGCACCCGGCCCGAAGGCTCGAGCACTGTGGAGCGGCTGGACGCCGGCGTGCACGCCATCGGCAAGAAAGTCGTCGAGGAGGCCGCCGAGGTGTGGATGGCCGCCGAGTACGAGTCGAAGGACCAGGCCGCCGAGGAGATCAGCCAACTGCTCTACCACCTGCAGGTCATGATGATCGCCCTTGATCTCGACCTCGACGACATCTACCGCTACCTCTGAGGACGAACACGTGACCACCGAACGACTCCTTCGCATCGCCGTGCCCAACAAGGGCGCCCTCGCCGAGGCCGCGTCGCAGATGCTGCGCTCCGCAGGCTACCGGCAGCGCACCGACAGCAAGGACCTCACGCTGATCGACACCGATCACGGCGTGGAGTTCTACTACCTCCGTCCCCGTGACATCGCGATCTACATCGGCCGCGGCCATCTGGACATCGGCATCACCGGCCGCGACATGCTCCTGGATTCGGCGGCGGACGCCACCGAGGTCATGGCGCTCGGCTTCGGCGGTTCCCGGTTCCGTTTCGCTGCGGTCAACGGGTCGTCGATGACGCTCGAAGACCTCCGCGGCAAGCGCATCGCGTCGTCCTACACCGGCCTGCTCCAGACGTACCTCGACGAGAAGGGGATCGAGGCCGAACTCGTCGGGCTCGACGGCGCTGTCGAATCCGCCATCCGGCTGGGCGTCGCCGACATCGTTGCCGACGTCGTCGACACCGGCACCACGCTGCGTCGCGCGGGCCTCGAGATGTTCGGCGAACCGATCTGCGAATCCGAGGCCGTCCTCATCCAGCGCAACGGCGGCAGCGCGCTGCCGCCTCTGGCGGAGGCGCTGAAGACCCGCCTGCACTCGGTGCTCGTCGCCCAGAACTACATGATGCTCGACTACAACGTGCACACCGATGACCTGGAGGCCACCACGTCGCTGGCCCCGGGCGTGGAGGGCCCGACGGTGTCGGCGCTCTCGAAGGAGGGCTGGAGCGCCGTGCGCGTGCTGGTTCCCCGGAAGGGTGCCCACCTCCTCATGGACCGCCTCCACGACGCCGGCGCGCGGGGCATCCTGCTCACCGAACTCGCCGCCTGCAGGCTCTGAGGAGCGTCGTGACAGATCCCGTCGACCAGCCGCTCATCCCCGAGGAAGACCCCGTCCCCGCGAGGCTCTCGTACTCCAGCCCGCCGGCGCTGATGACCGGTGTCGTGCTGTCCATGGTGCTGCTCTTCGGCGCGCTGTACGGCTGGTACGCGCTGGGTCCGGAGATCCGTGGGCAGGTCACCTGGGCGCAGGCGGGCACGCTGCTGTTCATCGTGTTCCTGATGATCGCCATCATGCTGTCCGTCGGCTATTCACGGCTGTGGGCGGCGGACGGTGTGGTCACCGTCCGCAACGGGCCGTTCCTGCGCCGCTACGGCGTGGACACGATCGCGGGGGTGCGGCTGCGTCCCGGCGATGCCTGGAGTTCACTGCTGGTCAAGCAGGAGGACACCCTCAAGCGCAGGCCCGTGCTGGCCATCCAGTTCCTCGAAGGTGAGGGTGGCAAGCGCAAGATCATCGAGCTGCGCCGGTGGCTGAAGGCCAATGGGGCGACCTCGGCGGGCTACAGCAGCGCCGACGCCGACTGAGCCGGCTGATCCGCCCAGCTCACATGATGCCGCGCTTGCGCAGCAGCGCTTCGATCTCCGCGTCCTCGGGGTCTGTGCCCTTCTGAGCCGGCTGCGCGGCGGGCTTGGCGGCCGGCTTCGCGGCGGGGGAGGGCGTCGACGGCGCGGTGCCGGTGGCGGGCTTGGCCGCGGTGGCGCCGGGCAACTGCCTGGTGCGGTCGCGCTGGGGGGCCTCCCGGCCCGCGGCGGGCTTAACCGCATGCTCACGGGCGGGCTTCCGGGGCAGCATGAGCCCCACGACGGTGAGGATGATGCCGCCCACCAGCAGGCCCAGGCCCCACGCCACGGCGTCGGTGAACACGGTGCGCTGGAACCAGTCCACCAGGCTCATGATCCCGTTGATGAGCAGCCTGAGCAGGCCTGTGAGGTACAGCCCCACGGGAATGGCGGCCAGGCCCAGCCCGATGATCAGCGGCCGCACCCTTCCCACCCGGGCGGTGACTCCTGCGGCGATGGCGAGGATCACGACGGCGACGGCGATGGTCCCGATGAGCTCAATGGGCATGCCCCCCAGTTTGGCACATCGCCGCGGGCGCATGAACGGCTAGGGTTCTGGGCATGGTCGAACTGCGCTCCCTGGCACAACCGAACTCCCGCTTCGCAGGCGACGACGGGGCTGCGGACCCGTTGACCCGCGCCGCCATCGCGCGCGCGCAGGACCACAACGGCTACATCAGGGCCCTGGTGGCACTCTGCACCAGCCGCCTGCTCCTACCGATCGTGGCCAGCGGTGACGAGGGCGGTGACGCCCCAGACCCGGACCGTCACGCGGAGATGGCGGCCGTCACGCTCAAGGACGAGTCCGGCAGTTACCTTCTGGCCTTCACCGGCTACGACTCCCTCAAGGCCTGGGAGGCCGGCGCGCGGCCCGTGCCCTGCCTGCTCGACGAGCTCTGCGCCACCGTCGAGGCGGCTGACGCGGAGCAATTGCTGATCGATGTCGCCGGCCCTGTACCGTTCGTGATCGCCGGCGACGCGCTGCAGAAGTTCGCCGACGGTTTCCGTCTCGTCGAGTTCGAGGGCGAGGACTTCGCGTGGGTGAAGTACGCCGAGGACGACGACGCCTGACCACGCCGCCGGGCCCCGGCGAGCCCGGTTTTGGAAGATGCAGGGCGGCCTGCGTATAATCTTCAAGGTTGGCGGCTTTCGGCTGCCCTGATAAAGCGGAGTTCCACTCCCACCCGAGTTGCTGTGGCGGCCGGGTCACCCCGCGGCGAGCGGTTGCTCCGTCGTCGAGTTGGTGCGTGGGCCTCTGCATGTGCAGGGGTCTTTTGTCGTTGACCAGTACATACCAACTCTTCAACTGGAGGACCCATCAGCACTGAACCGCGGATCAACGATCGCATCCGAGTACCCGAAGTCCGGCTCGTCGGCCCCAATGGCGAGCAGGTCGGCATCGTGCGCGTCGAGGACGCCCTGCGTCTCGCGGCGGAGAACGATCTGGATCTTGTCGAAGTGGCCCCGCAGGCGCGTCCGCCGGTCGCCAAGCTGATGGACTACGGCAAGTTCAAGTACGAGGCGGCACAGAAGGTGCGCGACGCCCGCAAGAACCAGCAGAACGTCACCACCAAGGAGATGAAGCTCCGCCTCAAGATCGATCAGCACGATTACGAGACGAAGAAGGGCCACGTGGTCCGCTTCCTCAAGGCCGGCGACAAGGTGAAGATCACCATCATGTTCCGCGGCCGCGAGCAGTCCCGCCCCGAACTGGGCATGGAACTGCTGCGCCGCCTGGCGGCCGACGTGGCGGAGTTCGGCTTCATCGAAGCCTCTCCCAAGCAGGACGGCCGAAACATGCTCATGGTGCTCGGACCCACCAAGAAGAAGACCGAAGCCAAGGTCGACCAGGCCGCCGACCGCGACCGCCGCATGGCGGAGCGCAGGGAGCAGGCCGAGAACGAACGGGCAATGGAAGCGGAACTCCGCGCCGCCGCCCAGACGGATGTCCACCAGAAGAAGCGTGGTCCTGCAGACAACATGGACCCAGACATCGATCTCTGAGATCGAGTAGGAAAGCGAGCTAGATATGCCGAAGATGAAGACGCACTCCGGTGCGAAGAAGCGGTTCAAGATGACGGGCACTGGCAAGATCCGTCGTGCTCAGGCCAACCTCGGCCACCTCAACGAGACCTTCGGCTCGACGCGCCTGCGTCGCCTGAAGGGCACCGCCCAGGTGTCCAAGGCCGACGTCAAGTCGGTGCGCAAGCTGCTCGGCAAGCACAAGGGCCGCTGATCCCGCACGCTGAACCCGGCCCAGGCCGGGGCTCAAGCCGGGACGCAGTTCCCACCCCACCATCTTTCTGAATCACACACACCACCCAAGGAGTCACCATGGCACGCGTGAAGCGTTCGGTGAACGCGCTCAAGAAGCGCCGCGAAGTTCTCGAGCAGGCGAAGGGTTACCGCGGCCAGCGGTCGCGTCTGTACCGCAAGGCCAAGGAGCAGCTGCTCCACTCGTACACCTACGCCTACCGCGACCGTCGCGCCAAGAAGGGCGACTTCCGCGGCCTCTGGATCCAGCGCATCAACGCTGCCGTCCGCGCCGAGGGCATGACCTACAACCGTTTCATCAACGGCCTGAAGAACGCTGGTGTCGAGGTGGATCGCAAGATCCTCGCCGACCTTGCCGTCAACGACATCACGGCGTTCAACGCCCTCGTCGCCGTCGCCAAGGACAACCAGCCCGCTGCAGCCGCCTGAAAGCGGACTCAGTGACCCTTCGACCGGACGCAGCCCCTGGCCTTCCCGCCTCGGTGCTGCGTTCGGTTCGTCGTTTGACGGGGCGACGTGGCCGCGACACGGCCGGGCTCTTCCTGGCTGAGGGCCGGCAGGCCGTGCGCGAGGCGCTGGCCGTCGGTTCGCTGGTGGAGGAGGTCATCGTCGATGACCCCGCCAAACACGCCGATCTGCTCGACGCCGTGAACGTGCCCGTGTGGCAGGCCACGGACCAGCAGATGCGCACGCTGAGCGACACGGTCACCCCGCAGGGGATCGTGGCGGTCTGCCGCCAGTTGTCGTTCGGCTGGGAGGACGTCAACGACGCCCGCCTCCTCGTGATCTGCGCGCAGGTCCGGGACCCGGGCAATGCCGGCACCGTGATCCGCTGCGCGGACGCCTTCGGCGCCGACGGCGTGATCCTCACCACGGGAAGCGTCGAGATCTACAACCCCAAGACGGTGCGCTCCACCGTCGGCAGCCTCTTCCACCTCCCCATCCTCACCGGGGTGCCACTCGCTGAGGCGGTTGCCAAGGTCAAGGCCATGGGCATGACGGTGCTGGCTGCCGACGGCGACGGCGACCCGCTCGACCTGAAGGCCGCCGCCGGCGAACTCAGCGGCCCCGTGGCCTGGATCATGGGCAACGAGGCATGGGGACTGCCCGAAGAAGACCGTGAGTTGGCCGACGAGGTGGTCGCCGTGCCAATGTGGGGTGGGGCGGAGAGCCTCAATCTCTCCAGCGCTGCTGCGGTGTGCCTCTACGCCACCGCCTCCGCACAACGACGCTCTTCCGCAGGATGACGGCACCGCGCCGTCCATCCACGCAACAGTGAACAAGGAGGGACCCATGTCGGGGCCAAACGACAACTTCGATCCCAAGCAGGTCGCCTCGCTCGACCCGGCGGCCATCGACGGTTTCGTCGCCGACGCGCTGGCAGCCATCGGCGCCGCGGTCACGACGGCTGAACTCAAGCAGGCGCGGCACGACCACGCTGGCGACACCTCGCCGCTGGCGCTCGCCAACCGCGAGATCGGCGCCCTGCCCCCGCAGGCACGCAAGGAGGCCGGGCAGCGCATCGGCAAGGCCCGCGGCCAGGTCAACCAGGCCTTCGCGGCTCGCCAGGAAGAGGTCGCAGCCGCTGAGCTTGAGGCCTCGTTGATCGCCGAGCGCATCGACATGACCCTCCCGGTCACCACCGGCCCGCGCGGGGCGCTGCACCCCATCACCAACCAGATCGACGAGATGATCGACGTCTTCGCGGACATGGGCTGGGAGGTCGCCGACGGTCCGCAGCTCGAAGCGGAGTGGTACAACTTCGACGCCCTCAACGTGCCGGTGGACCACCCCGCGCGGGCCCTGCAGGACACCCTCTGGATCGACCCGCCGTCGGCAGGCAAGCTGCTGCGCACCCAGACCTCCCCGGTCCAGGCGCGCGCCCTCCTGACGCACGGTGTGCCGCTGTATGTCGTCGTCCCCGGCAAGGTGTTCCGCGCCGACGAGTACGACGCGACGCACCTCCCGGTCTTCCACCAGCTGGAAGGCCTCGTCGTGGACAAGGGCATTTCCATGGCGGACCTGCGCGGCACGCTCGACCACCTGGCCAAGGCAATGTTCGGTGGCGACACCGCCACCCGCATGCGCCCCCACTACTTCCCGTTCACTGAACCCTCGGCCGAGGTGGACGTGCAGTGCTTCGTGTGCCACGGCGAGTCTGTCGGCAACCCCGACGCGCCCTGCCGCACCTGCCGTTCCGAAGGCTGGATCGAGTGGGGCGGTTGCGGCGTCGTGAACCCGCGGGTCCTGCGGGCCTGCGGCGTAGACCCGGAGGTCTACTCCGGCTTCGCGTTCGGTATGGGCATCGACCGCACGGTCATGTTCCGCACCGGCGCCCCCGACCTCCGCGATTTCGTGGAGGGCGACATCCGCTTCAGCCGATCCATCCTGGGAGGAGCCCGATGAAGGCCCCCGTCTCCTGGTTGCGCGACCTCGTAACGCTGCCCTCCGACGTCACCACCGCCAAGCTCGCCGAGCAGTTCACCGCGGTGGGGCTCACCGTCGAACGCATCGAGTCCACGGAGTCGCCGGTGACGGGCCCGCTGGTGGTCGGACGCGTGCTCAGCTTCGTCGACGAACCGCAGAAGAACGGCAAGACCATCCGCTACTGCCGCGTGGACGTCGGCGGGCACAACGACCCTGCCACCGACGAGTTCCCGTCTTCCCGCGGCATCGTCTGCGGCGCGCACAACTTCGCCGAGGGCGACCTCGTCGTCGTGTCGCTGCCTGGCACCGTCCTCCCCGGCAACTTCGAGATCGCCGCCCGCAAGACCTACGGCCACGTCTCCGACGGCATGATCGTCTCGGAGCTCGAGTTGGGCCTCGGCGAGGATCACGACGGCATCATCGTGCTCGCCCCCGGCACCGCGGAGCCCGGCACCCAGGCGCAGGACATCCTGTGGAGCGCCGACGAGGTGCTCGACATCGATGTGACGCCGGACCTGAGTTACTGCCTGTCGCTGCGCGGGCTGGCCCGCGAGGCGGCCATCGCCAACGGCGTGACCTTCGAGGACACCTACCGCCAGCCCCTGCCCGAGCCCGTTGAGGGCGGCCATCCGCTGGTGCTGGAATCCGAGCGCTGCACCTCCTTCGTGGCGCTGACCATCGAAGGCATCGATCCCGCCGCGTCCTCTCCCGAGTGGATGGCTGAGCGGCTGCGCGCCTCGGGCGTGCGTTCGATCTCGCTCGCCGTCGACGTCACCAACTACGTGATGCTCGAATCCGGCCAGCCGCTGCACGCCTACGACGGCGACAAGCTGCAGGGCCCCATCCGGGTGCGGCTCGCGCACGAGGGTGAGCGCCTGACCACGCTGGACGGCCAGGACCGCACGCTCACGACCGACGACCTGCTGATCACGGATGATTCCGGCCCCATCGGCATGGCCGGCGTCATGGGCGGCGAGAACACCGAGGTTTCGGAGGGCACCACGAGGATCGTCCTCGAAGCTGCGCACTTCGAGGCCACCTCGGTGTCGCGCACGTTCCGCCGTCACGGACTGCCGTCCGAGGCCTCGAAGCGCTTCGAGCGCGGCGTCGACCCGCAGCTGCCCTACGCCGCCGCCAAGCGCGCCGCGAAGCTGCTGACCACCCACGGTGGGGGACAGGTGACGGCCGAGACCGTCGTCGGTTCCGCCCCCGTGCCGCACACGGTGTCGCTGCGCAGCGGCCTGATCTCCGACGTGCTGGGTACCCGCGTCGAGCAGGACGAGACGCTGCGCCTGCTCAACGCCGCGTCGATCGGGGTGACCGCGCTGGGGGACTCGCTGACCGTCACCGCCCCCAGCTGGCGCAACGACCTCGTGGACCCCTATGACGTGGTGGAGGAGGTCGGCCGTCACGTCGGCTTCGACCGGATCGGCATGACCCTGCCCGTCCCCCCCGTGACCCGCGGCCTCGACCCGGCCATCCGTGACCGGCGCGCCGCGATGCGCGCGGTGGCCGCCCTGGGCTTCACCGAGGTGCTGTCGCTGCCGTTCGTCTCCGTCGATGAGCTCGACCAGTTGGGCGTTGCCGAGGCGGACCCCCGTCGACGCCTCGTGAAGCTGGCCAACCCCCTGTCGGAGACGCACAGCTACCTGCGCACCTCGTTGCTGCCCGGCCTGTTCACGGCCGTCGCCCGCAACACGTCGCGCAGCCTGTCGGATCTGGCGCTGTTCGAGAAGGGCAAGGTGTTCTTCGACGGTGGGGAGCCCGACGCCCCCCGCCCCGGAGTCGCCGCACGCCCCACCGAGGATGAGTTGGCCGCGCTCGACGCCGCGCTGCCCGCGCAGCCCGAAACCATGGCCGCCGTCGTGACCGGCAACTGGAAGTCCGCAGGCTGGGACGGTCCCGCCGTCGTCGCCGACTGGACCCACGTCGTCGCGTTCGCCGAAGCGGCCGCCGCGGCGGTCGGTGTCGAACTGGAGCGCCGCAACGTGGAGATGGCGCCGTGGCATCCCGGCCGGTGCGCCGAACTGTCGGTCAACGGCATCGTGCTGGGCCACGCGGGTGAACTGCACCCCCGGGTGGTCGCCGCTTTCCGCCTACCGGAACGCAGCTGCGCCGTCGAGTTCAACGCCGACCTGCTGTTGGGCCACGCCGTCCGCGGGGGCGACATCGAGCCCATGCGCTCCTTCCCGATGGCGAAGGAGGACGTGGCGCTGATCGTCGACGCCGACATCGCCTCCGTCGAGGTGGAGGCAGCTCTGGCTGAGGGCGCCGGTGAACTGCTGGAGTCGATCGCGTTGTTCGACGTCTACACGGGCGACCAGGTGGGCGAGGGGAAGAAGTCGCTGGCGTTCGCGCTGCGTTTCCGCGCCGATCGGACGCTGACCGACGCAGAGGCCGCGGCGGCCAGGCAGTCCGCGGTGAAGATGGCGGAGGAGCGCTTCGGCGCGGTCCAGCGCGCCTGAGTATCGGATGATCCCGGAAGATACGGGAACGATGCGGGCCCTGCAGCGATCACGCTGCAGGGCCCGTATGGCGTTGAAGAAGTGAGGGCCGGACCGCAGAACGCCTCTCGGCGCGTGGCCGCTCGAAGCGGCTTAAAGTGGAGCCCGGGGTTACCGCGGCCCGGCATCTACCGAGTGTAATGGCTCTGCGCTGAGGCTCAAGTCAGTTGCCCTGATCGCCACAGTTTCGCCTGCATCGTGAACTCCTCGGCCATCGTCGTGTACCCGGCGGCGAGCCGCTCGTGGTCGTCGTGGCGCGGCCCCAGTTCCGCAGCACCCGCTGCCATCACCCGGCTGAACGCCGAGGCGCGCTCGAGCGCCACGGCGAAGTCGCCGGTGAAGGCGCCGCGCAGGATCTGGTTGACCAGGACCACCACTTCCGCCGGGGTGGGGGCGTGCGGGGAGCCCGCGATCGCCTGGTTCACGCCGTCGACCTCCGCACCCTGGGCGAAGATCCGGCCCGCGTCCTCGGGGTTGGCGGCCACGGTGTGCCGGACGAGGTACAGCCGCCACAGCGCGCCGGGCAACGTCTCCGCGGGCGCGTCGGCCCACAGCTCGGCGACGTCGTCGATCCCGTGCTCGTCGGCGTACCCGATCAGCCTGTCGACAATCCGCGGGTCCGGCGCTGTGCGTACCCGGTGGAGGAGAGCGGCGGCCGTGTCGTGGGCCAGCCCGCCGAGCTCTGCAGGGTCGCCGGCGCCGTGGAGCGCCTCGATGATGTCGCCGGGGCGTCGGACTGGCTTGTGGAACTCACGCATGCCTCCAGCGTAGGCGTGCCAGTAGGGTGGGCGCGTGCATATCTCCGCCGGGGCAGCCGGGCGGACAGGGAAGGGGCCTCGTGGCGCTGAGCAGGGCGGCCATCGTCGATGCCGGGTTGGCGATCCTTGACGAGTACGGCCTCGGAGACCTCAGCATGCGGCGCGTCGCGGATTCGTTGGGTGTCCAGGCGGGGGCCCTGTACTACCACGTGCCCAATAAACAGTCGCTGCTGGCCGCGATCGCGGACCAGATCCTCGCCACGCTCACTTCGGTGGATGACCTGTCCGGTTGGGCCCACAGCCTCCGTGCTGCGCTGCTCACCCATCGCGATGCCGCCGAACTCGTGAGCTCCTCCCACGCCCTCGGCCTCGGCACCCTGGATCCGACGGCAGGTGGCCGCGACCTCCTCTCGCGTGCGGGGCACCCGGAACCTGAGGCGACGATGGCGGCGCTGCTCCACTTCGTGCTCGGGCACGTCGTCGAGGAGCAGACCCGCACCCAGATGTACGCCCTCGGAGTTCTGACGGAGTTCGACCCGGCCCTCGCGGAGCATCATTTCCGGGTCGGCGTTGACACCTTCGTGCGGGGAGTGACCCCGGTAGGGTAACTCCCATGAACCGACAGCGACGTGGTTCCCGGCCGGCGATCTGGATCGCGGTAGTTGCGCTCGCGTGCGCCCTGATGGCCTGCACCGACACCGTGAAAGTCAGTCCGTCCACCTATTCGGGCGATCCTGATTCCCAGGCGCTCACCCTCCAGATCCAGGCCGCCGCCGGCGACACCGTTGCAGCCGTGGAGGTGACCGAGGAGACCGATGAGCAGGTCGTGATCGAGGTCCTCATCGACGAGAGCTCCCGTGACAGCGAGGATGCCGCCACCCTTGAGGCGGTCGTGGAACTGGACAGGGTGCTGGGCACCCGGGAGGTCGTCGACACCGAGGGCCGGGCCATTCCCCAGGCCTGACGGCGCAACCCAGGTGCCCCTGTTATTCCAATCCGCTAGTGTCAAACCATGAGCGCTTTCCCTGACGGCGACACCATCCGGGTGACCGGGCACGCCGAGGCCCTCGCCGTGGTGCAGGACCCCGAGACGTTCTCCAGCAAGGTGTCGCGTTTCCTGCAGGTACCCAACGGGCTCGACGGTGAGGAGCACGCCGCCTTCAGGCGTGCGCTGGACCCCTACTTCAACGAGGAGCGGATGGCTGCCCTCGAAGGACCGGTCCGGGAGGTGGCCCGCCGAGCCGTCGCCGCCGTGCCGAAGGGTGAGCCCGTCGAAGTCATTCACGGCCTGGGCGTGCAGTTCGCCGTCGACGCGATGCTGGCCTGGCTCGGCTGGTCGCCGGACCTGCGGCAGGAACTGATCGACTGGGTGGCGGAGAACGCCAGTGCCTCCCGCTCGGGTGACCTCGAGCGCACCACGGAGGTGGCGCAGTGGTTCGACGACATCATCGGGCGCGTGGTGGACCCGCGGGCGGCGCATTTCAGCGAGCCGTCCCAGGACGTCACCGACGAGCTCATCCGTCAGGAGGTCGACGGCCGGCAGTTGGCGCGGCCGGAGATCATCTCCATCCTGCGCAACTGGACGGGCGGCGACCTCGGGTCCTTGGCCCTCTGCGCGGGCGTCGTCCTCCACCAGTTGGCGGAGGACCCGGCCATCGAGGCGGAGGTCCGCTCCCGGCGCACGGATCCGTCGGCGCTCGCCGCGGCCATCGACGAGCTGCTCCGCATCGACGACCCGTTCGTGAGCAACCGACGTGTCGCCACGCGTGAGACGAAGGTGGGCGGTTGCCCCGTCGCCCACGGTCAGCGCCTCGTCGTGGACTGGACGCTGGCCAACCGCGACCCTGCGCGTTTCCCGGACCCGGACCGGTATGAGCCCGAGGCCAATGCCGGGGCGAACCTGGTCTACGGCGCGGGCCCGCACGTGTGCCCCGGCCGGCCGCTGGCCACTCTGGAGTTGCGCATCCTCCTCGAAGAGGTGCTCGACGCCACCAGGGATCTGTCGCTTCCCCCGGATCAGCCCGGCGTCCGCGCCGAACGCCCGCTGGGCGGTTGGTCGCAGAAGCCGGTCGTCTTCGCCTAGGAGCGCCTGGTGGCTCCTGCGAGGAGCAGGGCCAGCAGGCCCAGGCCGATCAGTCCGTAGGCGACGTACAGCGCTGGCTGGGTGAAGTCCAGGAACGACTGGGTACCGCCCTCGACGATCCGGGTGCGCACCGCGGCGGCCAGGGAGTCACCCTCGGGGAAGGCGACCCTCTCGACGGTGAGCCGGCCGAACCACAGGCCCACCACCGCCGCCGCGCCCGCCAGGAGAAGCGCCACCCAGCGGCCGCGCCGCGACCCGATGAGGAGGCCGATGACCGCCAGCGCCCCGGCCGCCGCGTAGAACCACGGCCAGTTGCGGGCGGCGCCCACGCCGTCGGCGATGGACTGGGTGATGGACTCCGACGGCTGACCCAGCGGGAGGCGGACATCGGCCAACTGGACCTGGTCGAGGTAGGGGTGCAGCGGCTCTGCCGAGACCTCCATCAGCTTCGCCTTCCCCAGTTGGGCGAAGGGGGAGAGGTCGAACCAGATGGTGGGAGCCTCCAACGTCTCGTCCTCGCGCACCGCATCGAGAGCCTTCACGTAGGCCACGCGGGAACGGTCGATGGACTCGTTCCAGGCGCGCTGCACGCTGGGGTCCGCGAGCGCCGTCACCACCGCGACGGTGATGACCTGGTTGATCTGTTCGCCGATGAGCGGCAGTTCGAGCATCTCCGCAGGCACGGCCTTCTTCGCCTCAGCGGTGAGGGTGGAGGACAACTCCGCGGTGATCTCGCTGTCCGTGGCCAGCGGGCCGACGATACGCTGCATGGGCGCAGGAGTGCGCGCCAGCCGGTCGACCCAGTGGGCGCCCATGGCCCCGAACCCGACGGCCACGGCCATGAGCAGGACTGTGAGCGCGATGAACGAGCGCATGAAACTCATGCGGTAAGCGTAGACGCTGCGGCTGACGCCGGACTGTGACCATGGTTCGCGCGCGGTGGCATATCTATTCGATCTATGGAATAGTTTCCCCCATGACGTATTCAGTGGCGGTGGCCGGATGCACCGGCTACGCGGGCGGGGAACTGCTGAGGCTCCTGCTGCAGCATCCGGATGTGACGATCGGTGCCCTCACCGGCAACTCCAGTGTGGGGGACCGCCTGGGCAACCACCAGCCGCATCTCGCGCCGCTCGCAGACCGCGCGGTCGAGCCCACCACCGCCGAAGTGCTCGCCGGTCACGACGTCGTGTTCCTCGCGTTGCCGCACGGCACCTCCGCCGCCATCGCCGAGCAGCTGGGCGAGGACGTGCTGATCGTGGACGCCGGCGCAGACTTCCGGCTCCGGGACGCCACGCAGTGGGAGAAGTTCTACGGCTCCCCGCACGCAGGCACGTGGCCCTACGGCCTGCCCGAACTGCCCGGCGCCCGCGAATCCCTCGCTGGAAGCAGACGGGTGGCGGTGCCCGGGTGCTACCCGACGGCCACCACGCTGGCACTCCTCCCCGCCGTCGCGGCCGGCCTGATCGACGCCTCCCAGATCTCCGTCGTCGCGGCTTCCGGCACGTCCGGCGCCGGCAAGTCGCTCAAGCCGCACCTGCTGGGCTCGGAGACCATGGGCAACATGAGCCCCTACGGCGTCGGTGGCCTGCACCGCCACACCCCCGAGATCGTGCAGAACCTCTCCGACGTCACCGACGCCGCGGTGAACGTGAGCTTCACGCCGCTGCTGGTCCCCATGCCCCGCGGCATCCTGGCCACCTGCTCCGCCCCGGTCGCCGACGGCGTGACCACCGCCTCCGCCCGCGTGGCCTACGCCACCCGGTACGAGAGCGAGCCCTTCGTCGATCTTCTCCCCGAAGGCGTCTGGCCCCAGACCGCAGCCGTGGTCGGGTCCAACCGCGTAACGGTGCAGGTCGTCGTCGATGAGACGGCCGGGCGCCTGATCGCCATCTCTGCCATCGACAACCTCACCAAGGGCACCGCGGGCGGCGCCGTCCAGTCCATGAACCTCGCCCTCGGCCTGCCGGAGACCACCGGCCTCAGCACCGTAGGAGTTGCCCCGTGAGCGTCACCCTCCCCAAGGGCTTCACCGCCTCCGGCTCGACGGCCGGCCTGAAGGCGTCGGGCAGGCCGGACGTCGCCGTCGTGCACAACACCGGCCCGTCCATGGCGGCCGCCGCGGTCTTCACCACGAACCGGGTCTTCGCCGCGCCGGTCAAGTGGTCGCGGCAGGCTGTCTCCGACGGCCAGCTCCAGGCGATCGTGCTCAACTCCGGTGGGGCCAACGCCTGCACCGGTGCCGAGGGCTACAAGGACTCCGCCACCACGGCGGCCCGCGTCGCCTCGAACCTCGGGCTCATCATCGACAATGTCGCCGTCTGCTCCACCGGGCTCATCGGGGTGCGGTTGCCGATGGACAAGCTCCTCCCCGGCGTCGACGCCGCGTGCTCGGCCCTCACCACCGACGGGGGAGCGGCGGCCGCTGCGGCGATCATGACCACGGACACGGTGGCCAAGCAGGCCGGCGTCACCGTCGGCCAGTGGTCGATCGGCGGCATGGCCAAGGGGGCCGGGATGCTGGCACCCGGCCTGGCCACCATGCTGGTGGTCCTCACCACCGACGCGGACCTGGGTGCCAAGGACCTCGACAAGGCCCTGCGGGAGGCCACCCGGCTCAGTTTCGACCGGGCTGATTCCGACGGCTGCATGTCCACCAACGACACCGTCGCGTTGCTGGCGTCCGGCGCCGCCGGGGTGCGCCCGGAAATCGGCGCCTTCACCGCAGCGCTGGTGGACGTCTGCCAGGACCTGGCGCGCCAGCTCATCGCCGACGCCGAGGGCGCTCAGCACGAGATCGCCATTGAGGTCACCGGAGCCGCAACCGAGCGCGACGCCGAGGTGGTCGGCCGCGAGATCGCGCGCTCCAACCTGTTCAAGTGCGCCGTCTTCGGCGGAGACCCGAACTGGGGGCGGGTGTTGTCGGCCATCGGTGTCACCGACGCGAAGTTCAACGCCGAGGACCTCGACGTCTCCTTCAACGGCGTCATGGTGTGCCGGGGCGGGCAGATCGGCGACGACCGCAACCTCGTCGACCTCTCCGGGCGCCACGTCACCGTGACCGTCGACCTCCACGCCGGCAACGCCGCAGCCACCATCCTGACCAACGACCTCACGTATGACTACGTGAAGGAGAACGCGGAGTACTCCACCTAAATGATGACCAGGCCCCAGCCCCACCAGCAGCCCGAACTGATCGCCAAGGCATCCACCCTCATCGAGGCCCTGCCCTGGCTCGCTGAATACGCCGGCCAGACCGTCGTGATCAAGTACGGCGGAAACGCCATGACCGACGAGCACCTCAAGCGCGCCTTCGCGGAGGACATCGTGTTCCTGCGCCGCGTCGGGGTGAAGCCGGTGGTGGTGCACGGCGGCGGGCCGCAGATCTCGTCGATGCTCAAGAAGCTGGACATCGATTCGGAGTTCCGCGGCGGCCTGCGCGTCACCACGCCGGAGGCGATGGATGTGGTGCGGATGGTCCTGGTGGGCCAGGTGGGCCGCGAACTCGTCAACCTGATCAACCAGCACGGCCCGTTCGCCGTCGGTATGTCCGGTGAGGACGGCGGTCTCTTCACCGCCAAGCGGCGCGGGCTCATGGTCGACGACGAGGAGATCGACCTCGGCCTGGTGGGCGACGTCGAAGCGGTGGACCCCGCGGGCATCAACGACCTCATCGACGCCGGGCGCATCCCCGTGGTCGCCACGGTCGCCCCGGATTCGGACGGGCAGGTGTACAACGTCAACGGCGACACCGCCGCGGCTGCGCTCGCCGTCGCCCTCGGCGCCAAGCGCCTCGTCATGCTGACCAACGTCGCCGGCGTCTACGCCAACTACCCCGACGAGAGTTCGATCATCACGCAGATCAGCACCGACGAGGTGCGCGAGATGCTGCCCGCGCTCGACGCCGGCATGATCCCCAAGATGGAGGCCTGCGTCCGGGCGGTCGAGGGCGGGGTCACCTCGGCGACCGTCCTCGACGGCCGCGTCCCGCACTGCCTGCTGCTCGAGATCTTCACCAACCAGGGCGTGGGCACCATGGTCACCAATGCCGGCGTAGCGAAGGAAGGAAACTGATGACGCAGGACGAACTCACGGCCAGCTACGGGGCGGTCATGATGAACGCTTTCGGCGCCCCGAAGCGCATCTTCGAGCGCGGCGAGGGCGTGCACCTCTGGGACGCCGACGGCAGGCAGTACACCGACCTGCTCTCCGGCCTGGCGGTCAATGCCCTGGGCCACGCCCATCCCGGCGTCACGCAGGCGATCACCGAACAGCTCGGCCGCCTCGGCCACGTATCGAACTTCTTCGCCAGCGAGCCGCAGATCCGGCTGGCGCAGCGGCTCGCCGCGCTGACCGGCGACTCCGGTGCGCGGCTGTTCTTCACCAACTCCGGCACCGAGGCGAACGAGGCCGCCTTCAAACTGACCCGGCTCACCGGCCGCACGCGCATCATCGCGATGGAGGGGGCCTTCCACGGCCGCACCATGGGCGCCCTGGCCATCACCGCCAACGCGAAGTACCGCGAACCCTTCGTGCCCCTTCCGGGCGACGTCACGTTCGTCCCCTACGGCGACATCGAGGCGCTGCGGGCCGCTGTCGACGACACTGTGGCCGCCGTCGTCGTCGAGGCGGTGCAGGGAGAGAACGGCGTGGTGCCGGCGCCTGACGGCTACCTCGCCGAGATCCGCGAGCTCACGCGGGCGCACGGTGCGCTGATGTGGGTCGACGAGGTGCAGACCGGTCTCGGGCGGTGCGGCGAATACCTCGCACACCGGACGGTGAGCGCGGTCGCCGACCTCATCACGCTGGCGAAGGGGCTCGGCAACGGTTTCCCGATCGGCGCCTGCATCGCCACCGGCCCCGCGGCCGACCTCCTGCAGCCCGGGCAGCACGGCACCACGTTCGGGGGCAATCCCGTGGCCGCCGCCGCAGGCAACGCCGTGCTCGACGCCCTGGAGGGCGGCGTGCTGGAGAACGCGCGCCGCACCGGGGAGCGGCTCGCCGACGCCGTGCGCGGCCTGAACGCGCCGTCGATCAGCGAGGTGCGCGGAAGGGGCATGCTGCTCGGCGTCGTGCTGACCGGTGGGAACGCCGCGCAGGTCGCCGACGCGGCCCTCGACGCGGGCTTCGTGATCAACGCACCGCGGCCCAACGTCATCCGGCTCGCTCCTCCGCTGATCGCGACCCCCGACGACCTGCAGCCTTTCCTCGACGCCCTTCCCGCGCTGCTCCGGGACAATGCCTAAGTTGACCCGCGTCGGCCGGCTCGCCACGCTTCGTCAGTTGCTCGTGGAGGCGCGCTACACGTCGCAGGGTGAACTGATCGACGCCCTGGCCGAGCGCGGCATCGCCGTGAGCCAACCCACGCTCAGCAAGGACCTCCTCGAGCTGGGCGCCGTGCGGCAGCGCGCCGTCGGCGGTGCCCTCGTGTACGCCCCCGCGGGGGAGGAGGGCGAGGACGCCGCACTGGAGAAGCTCGCCCGGCTCTGCGCCGAGCTGCTGCAGTCCATCCGGCACGCCGGCACCCAGATCCTCGTCAGGACGCCGCCCGGGGCGGCGCAGTATTTCGCCTCGTACCTCGACCTCGCCGGGCTCCCCGGCGTGTTGGGTACGATCGCCGGCGACGACACCGTGCTGGTGATCGCCACCGACACCGAGGCCGCCATCCGAACGGTGGGGACCGTCTCCGAGATGACCCGCACCGGCAAACCAGCAAAGGAAGACTTGTGAGCACTGATCAGGGACGACTCTGGGGCGGCCGATTCGAGGGCGGGCCCAGCGAGGCGATGTTCGCGCTGAGCAAGTCCACCCAGTTCGACTGGCGCCTCGCCCTGCACGACATCGCCGGCTCCCGCGCCCACGCCAAGGCGCTGCTCGCGGCCGGCCTGCTCACCCAGGATCAGGCCACGGCCATGGATGAGGGGCTGGCCGAGCTGGCCCGTCTCGTCGAGGCAGGCGACTTCCTGCCCGCCGACAGCGACGAGGACGTGCACGGCGCCCTCGAGCGGGGTCTGAAGGACATCGTCGGGGCGGACCTCGGTGGCCGCATCCGCGCCGGCCGCTCACGCAACGACCAGATCGCCACGCTGATCCGCTCCTACCTCCGCGAGGAGATCCGGCTGATCGCCCAGGACGTCGACGGGGTCCTCAGTGCGCTCGCGGCCCAGGCGGAGAAGTACCTGGGTGCCGTCATGCCCGGCCGCACGCACCTCCAGTCGGCCCAGCCCATCCTGCTCAGCCACCACCTGCTGGCCCACGCCTGGCCGTTGGTCCGCGACATCCAGCGCCTCCACGACCTCGACAAGCGCCTCTCGGTCAGCCCGTACGGCTCGGCCGCCCTGGCCGGCACGTCGCTGGGTCTGAGCCCGGAGCTGGTGGCCCGGGAACTGGGCTTCACCTCGTCCGTGCCGAACTCGATCGACGGCACCGCGGCGCGCGACCTCATCGCCGAGGCGGCCTTCGTGCTGGCGCAGATCGGCGTGGACTTGTCCCGCCTCTCCGAGGACGTCATCCTGTGGTGCACCGCAGAGTTCGGTTTCGCGACCCTCGACGACGCCTGGTCCACGGGCAGTTCGATCATGCCGCAGAAGAAGAACCCCGATGTCGCCGAGCTCGCGCGCGGCAAGGCCGGCCGCCTCATCGGGAACCTGACCGGCCTGATGGCCACGCTCAAGGGCCTTCCTTTGGCCTACAACCGCGACCTGCAGGAGGACAAGGAGCCCATCTTCGACGGCATCGACCAACTGCATGTGCTGATCCCCGCCGTCGCCGGGATGGTCGGCACGCTGACGTTCCATCCCGAGCGGATGGCCGAGGTGGCGCCGAAGGGCTTCTCGCTGGCGACGGACGTGGCAGACCACCTGGTGCGCAGCGGCGTGCCGTTCGCCGTGGCCCACGAGGTCGCGGGGGAGACGGTCCGCTATTGCGAGCTGAAGGGCATCACCCTCCAGGACCTCGCCGCCGACGACCTGCCCCGGATCTCCGAGCACCTCGACGACGCCGTCCTCGGTGTGCTCACAGTCGAGGGGTCCGTGGCGTCGCGCGACGGACGGGGCGGCACCGCGCCCGCGAGGGTCGCCGAACAGCTCGCCGAACTCCGCGCAGCCCAGGCGGCCCTGGCGGATTTCTGATGCCGGCCGGGCCCCACTAACCTGAAGCCATCCGCTGACAGGGGCAGGCAATGACGCGACTCACTGTGGACGACATCATCTCCACCATCCTCGACGACGGCTCCGTCCGGGCCTGGGACGAGGCGATCCCGGATCCCGCCATCGTCGAGCCGTACCGCGACGACCTGGAGGCCGCCCGCGCGAGGACGGGTCGTGACGAGTCGGTCGTCGCCTGTGAGGGCACCCTCAACGGCAGACGTGTGGCGCTCGTCGCCGGTGATGCGGCCTTCCTCGGCGGGTCCATCGGCGTCTCGGCGGGGGAGCGCCTGACCCGCGCCATCGAGCGCGCCACCGCTGAGCGGCTCCCCATCATCGCGCTGCCGGTGGGCGGCGGCACCCGCATGCAGGAGGGCACCGTCGCGTTCCTCCAGATGGTCAAGATCACCGGCGCCGTCATGGCTCACAAGGACGAACACCTGCCGTACCTGGTGTACCTGCGCAACCCCACGATGGGCGGCGTGTTCGCTTCCTGGGGATCGCTGGGGCACGTCACGCTCGCGGAGCCCGGCGCCCTCGTCGGCTTTCTGGGACCCCGCGTGTACGAAGCGCTCTACGGCGCCCCGTTCCCGCCCGGCGTGCAACTGTCGGACAACCTGGCCGAACGCGGCGTCATCGATGCAGTCTGCGACATCGCCGACGTGCCGGCTGCCTTTGACAGACTGCTCAGCGTGGTCCAGCAGCGCGTCGGTTCGATGCCGCCGCCGCTGCCGTCGGCGGTGGATTTGCCGGATATCCCTGCCTGGGAGTCGGTGGCACGCACCCGCCGCGACGACCGCCCAGGCCTCCGCGACCTCCTGGAGGTCGCCGCTTCGGACGTGACCATGCTCAACGGCACCGGCGACGGTGAGTCCCACCCCGGCTCCGTCCTGGCCGTGGCCCGTTGGGGCGATGCGCCGTGCGTCATCGTCGGGCAGGACCGACACGACCAGGGGCGGCCGCTCGACCCCGCCGCCCTCAGGGAGGTCCGACGGGGGATCCGGCTGGCCCGCGAGCTCAAGCTGCCCCTGATCTCCGTCATCGACACCCCTGGGGCGGCGCTGTCGAAGGAGGCGGAGGAGCGCGGGCTGGCCTCGGAGATCGCCCGGACGCTCAGCGAGTTGCTCACCCTGCCGAGCCCCACCGTGAGCCTCTTGATGGGGCAGGGGACCGGCGGCATCGCGCTGGCCCTGACGCCGGCAGATCGCGTGGTCGCCGCACAGCACGCCTGGCTCGCGCCGCTCCCACCCGAGGGGGCCTCGGCGATCGTGCACCGCGACGTCGATCACGCGGCTGAGATGGCCACCGCCCAGGGGGTTCGCTCGGCAGACCTGGTGACGGCCGGCATCGTCGACCGCATCGTTGCGGAGCCGGACGACCCCGCCCGGGACCGCGCGGAGTTCTGCCGACGGTTGGGCGAGGCGCTGCACGACGAGGTCGCCCGCGTCGTGACCATGCCCGGCCGCGACCGCAGGGCGATCCGCCGCAGGCGGTACCGGCAGCTCGGCTGGCCCGCGGGGTAGTCGCACCGTCAGACGGGCGCGGAACGGCTCCCCGGGAGCGGACGCTACGATGGCGCTTGTGAATGCACTACTTGACGACCTGCGTTGGCGTGGGCTGATCGCCCATTCGACCGATCCGGAAGCGCTGGCTGCGCACCTGGACGAAGGGCCGGTCAAGTTCTATATCGGATTCGACCCCACGGCGGAGAGCGTCCACACCGGCAACCTCGTGCAGGCTCTGCTGGCCCGCCGGTTGCAGGACGCCGGCCACCAGCCGTTCATGCTGGTGGGCGGGGCCACCGGCCTCATCGGTGACCCGAAGGAATCAGGCGAGCGCGTGATGAACTCGGTCGAGTTGGTGCACGAATGGGTGGACAGGATCCGCGGCCAGGTGGGGCGCTACGTCAACTTCGACGGCCCGAACGCCGCCACCATGGTCAACAACTACGACTGGACCAGCACAATGTCGGTGCTCGACTTCCTGCGCGACGTCGGCAAGCATTTCCCGGTCAACCGCATGCTGGCCCGGGATGTGGTGGCCCGTCGCCTCGAGGCCGGCATCTCGTACACGGAGTTCTCCTATGTGCTCCTCCAGTCGATGGACTTCCGTGAGCTGTACCGCCGCTACGGCGTCACCCTGCAGACGGGCGGCTCGGACCAGTGGGGCAACCTGACCGCAGGGGTGGAACTCATCCGCCGTTCAGACCAGGGGAAGGCGCATGCGCTGGCCACCCCGCTGCTGACGAAGGCGGACGGCACCAAGTTCGGGAAGACCGAATCCGGCACCGTCTGGCTCGACGGTAGCCTCACCAGCCCGTACGCCTTCCACCAGTTCTTCCTGAACTCGGAGGATTCCAAGGTGGTGGACTACCTCAAGGTGTTCTCGT
Source organism: Tessaracoccus sp. ZS01 (assembly GCF_022342445.1). Taxonomy (NCBI): domain Bacteria; kingdom Bacillati; phylum Actinomycetota; class Actinomycetes; order Propionibacteriales; family Propionibacteriaceae; genus Tessaracoccus; species Tessaracoccus sp. ZS01. The sequence continues at coordinate 33,435 of NZ_PQFE01000023.1, forward strand.
TCCGCTCCCGCGAGGAGATCGAGGCCCTCGAGCAGGCCACCATCGAGGCGCCCTTCAAGCGCGAGGCGCAGCGGGCGCTGGCAGATGAAGTGACCGACATCGTCCACGGCCGGGCTGAACGGGAGGCGGCTGTCGCAGCGGCTGCCGCAGTCTTCGGTCGCGGTGAGTTACACGAATTGAGCCCGGAAACCCTGGGTAGCGTTGCCGGCGAGGTCGGTGGCGGCGAGCTGGAGCCCGGGGCCACCATCGTCGACGCGATGGTCGCGGCCGGAGTGTCGAAGTCGAAGGGCGAAGCCCGCCGCACTGTTGCCGAGGGCGGCGCGTACCTCAACAACGAGAAGGTCGAGGACCCGGACCTGACGCTCGATGGGGAACGGCTGCTGCACGGTCGCTTCGCCGTCGTGCGGCGCGGGCGCAAGACGGTGGGCATCGCCAGCCTGCGCTGAGACCTTTGACGGCTACTGCCGTTCAGTCAGGCCCTCTGCACCGAGCGAGTGCACCACCGCGCGGGTGCGCGCCGCGGATTCCAGCATCGCGGAGGACAGCGGCGTGCCCTTCCTGAGCTCATCAGGAATCAGATGCACCCGGGCCGGCACGCTGCCCGACTTCGGGGTGATCAGGGTGGGCGCGTATTCTGCGGCGCTGGCGGTGAAGCCCCCGCCCTCCCGCTCCGTGAAGGTGATCTGGGCCACATACCCGTCGTAGGTGTGGGGTTGTGCGGGGCCGCTGGCCGCGATCAGGTTGCCCGCCCCGTAGACCACCCACTTGCCGTTGACCTTCGTGATGGGCTGCACCACGTGGGCGTGCTGCCCGAACACGAGGTCCACCTCCGGCGCGGCAGTCACGGCTTCGGCGTAGGCGGCCTGCTGAGCGGTGACGGCGCTGGAGTACTCGTCTCCGGCGTGCATGTGCACCGCCACGAGGTCGGCTCCCGCGTCTTTGGCCGCTCTCGCTTGTGCCACGGCCCGCTCGGCGTCGAGCAGGTCGACGGACCAGGGCTTACCGGGCGGCCTCTCCAGACCGTTCAGCCCGTAGGTCTGGCTCACCACGGCCACCTTCACGCCTGTGGCCGTGGTGAAGATCACCGGGGTGGCCGCCTCCAGTGGTGAGGCGTAGGAGCCGGCGGTCAGGATCCCCGCAGCCCGGTGCACCTCGATCGTGCGCACCAACCCCTCCCAGCCCTGGTCCATGGTGTGGTTCGACGCCGTGGTGCACAGGTCCCAACCCGTCGCCCGGATGGCCGGGGCGATCTCCTGGGGTGCGGCGAACGTGGGGTAGTTCTCGTACGGTCCTCCCGCGGGGGCGAAGGGCACCTCGGAATGGCAGATGGCCAGACCAGCGGCCGACACGTAGTCGGTCAGAGACGCGAGCTGGGGGACGAAGTCGAACCTCCCCGAGGCCGACGCGCCGGCATCCAGCTCCGCGCTGGCCCAGAGACTGTTGTGCCACAACAGGTCCCCGCTCACGTTGACGCTGACAGTGCGGGCGGCGAATGGACTGGGAGCCTCTAGGGTCGACGACGCAGCGGTGGGCGAAGCAGCGCTACCCGGGGAAGAGGGGAGAGGGGACGGAACCACCCCAGCCCTCATGGGAGCACAACCCACCAGGAGCACCGCCGTCAGAGCAGCAATGGCGCGGCCGGTTAGTCTCATGGCTCCACTGTACGAATGCACTGCGGCGTGCGCGCATCCGCATCACCCCCAGGTCTGATTTGCCGGGACTGCGGCACAGGTGTAATGTTCCTCAAGCTCCGAGGTGCACCGCACTGAATCAGGACGGACCAGGAGCCATACCCACCAAGCCGTAGCAACGGGACGAGTGTGCGTTCAGACGAACCCGCTCCATGCCTGGGCGACTGGCGCGGGCCCGGGGCCGACGATTTGCTGGCCGCAAGGGAAACGGGTAATGTGTAGCAGGCCGCTTCGGCGGTGACGAACAACTCAACAGCGGTCGGCCTCGAACCAGACGGTTTGACATCGATGAGGTAAGCCGAGTAAAGTTTGGCTCCGCGAAAGCGGTCGCCAACAGCAAAACTCCCAGTCACGGGGGATTTGCCTCTGCTACTCAAGCTCCTCAGCCAAATCGAAACAATTTGACAGGCCGAGCGCAAGTAAGTAAAGTTGGACGAGCCGCTCAGCGGCGAAGACAACTCAACCGAACAAGCTGAAGACGGCGCGGATTTGACCGGCCGGCAGCAAGCGAGTAAGGTTGATCGAGTTGCCCCAAGCGGGAATCGCACGGAAAATGGTGTGGTTGAAGCGTGGGTCGCACCCGAAACTTGAGAACTCAACAGTGTGCTTTAAGTCAATGCCAAATACATGCACTGGCAAGGCT
>NZ_PQFE01000024.1:0-30675 GCF_022342445.1 Tessaracoccus sp. ZS01
CGGGTGGGCTCGCCTGAGGGGAGCGGAGCAGGCATCTGCGGCTGTCCGTGGCCTTGCGGGGGCTGGCTCATTCCGCCAGCCTAGCCGCGGCCCCCGGCGAAAGTGGCGTCCCGCACCCGCGACGGTAGGATGACCCGCGTGACTGAGACCCCTGACGTGCAGCCCACCGACTCCGAGCAGACCGTCGTCCGCAAGGAGAAGCGCGCCCGCCTGCTGGAACAGGGGATCGAGGCCTACCCCGCAGATCTGACCCGGAGCCACACCCTGCGTGACATCCGCGCCCAGTGGGGCCATCTGGAGGCCGGCGAGGAGACCCAGGACGTCGTGACCACCGGCGGCCGCGTCGTGTTCATCCGCAACACCGGCAAGCTGGCGTTCGCCACGCTGCAGGACGGCTTCACGCCGGAGGAGAACGGCGAGCGGCTCCAGATCATGCTGTCGCTGGCGGAGGTGGGCGAAGAGGCGCTCGCGGAGTGGAAGCACACCGCAGACCTCGGCGACTTCGTCTGGGTCACCGGCCGCGTCATCGTCTCGAAGCGCGGCGAGTTGTCGATCATGGTCAGCGAGTGGCGGATGGCCGCCAAAGCGCTGCGCCCGTTGCCCGTCATGCACAAGGACCTGTCCGAGGAGTCGCGGGTCCGCCGTCGCTACGTGGACCTCATCGTCCGCGACGATGCGCGTGAGATGGTGCGCAAGCGCTCGGCCATCACGCGGGCCATCCGGGAGACGCTGTACGGGCAGGGCTACATGGAGGTCGAGACCCCCATCCTGCAGCTCATTCACGGCGGCGCCGCGGCGCGTCCCTTCGAGACCCACATCAACGCGTTCGACATCCGCATGACCATGCGCATCGCGCTGGAACTCCACCTGAAGCGGACCATGGTTGGCGGTGCGGACAGGGTGTTCGAGATCGGCCGTGTGTTCCGCAACGAGGGCATCGACTCAACGCACTCAGCGGAGTTCACCATGCTCGAGGCGTACCAGGCCTGGGGGGACCAAGGCACCATCGCACTACTCATCCAAGACATCATCCTGGCCTCGGCGGACGCCGTCGGCTCGCGGCAGTTCGAGACGCCGAAGGGCGTCATCGACCTCGACGGCGAGTGGAGCTGGCTGTCGGTCTTCCCCGCGCTCTCCGAGCGGCTAGGCGAGGAGATCACTGTTGAGACCCCGGCCGAGGTGCTGCACAGGTTCGCCGACGCTCATGAGGTCGAGTACGACAAGGCGTGGGCCGCGGACAAGATGGTGATGGAGTTGTTCGGCGAACTCGTCGAACCCGGCCTGCTGCAGCCCACCTTCGTCTACGACTACCCCTCGATCGCCCAACCGTTGGCCCGCCGACACCGCAGCGACGCGGGCAAGGTCGAAGCCTGGGACCTGATCATCGGCGGCGTCGAACTGGGCACCGGTTACACCGAGCTGGTGGACCCGGTCATCCAGCGCGATGTGCTGATGACGCAGTCGAAGCTGGCCGCCGCGGGCGACCATGAGGCCATGGAGTACGACCAGGACTTCATCGAGGCGCTCGAGTACGGCGTCCCGCCGATGGGCGGCCTCGGCCTGGGCGTGGACCGCCTGATCATGATGCTGACCGGCGTCGGGATCCGCGAGACCATCCTGTACCCGCTGCTGCGTCCCTCCTCCGAGCGCTAAGCCCTCCCGAAACCCGGCCCCGTCGGAGCACGCCGAAAATGAAACCGGTTGCATCGGCTCACGGCGTCGCCTAGCATGTAACCGGTTTCATTCGAGGAGGAACAACCGTGGGCACACGAGGGAGCAGGGCGTCGCTGGCCACTGTGGCCATCCTCGTCGTCACCGCGATCTGGGGCTCGACGTTCTTCATCATCAAGGACGCCGTCGACAAGATCGATCCCATCGATTTCCTGGCGGCCCGGTTCTCCATCGGCGCAGTCATCCCCGCCGTCGTGTTCTGGCGGCGACTCCGCAGGCTGACGGCCCAGCAATGGCAGATCGGCCTGGCGCTGGGTGGGTTGTACGGGCTCGCGCAGATCGTGCAGACCGTCGGCCTGCAACACACCGACGCGTCCGTCTCCGGCTTCATCACCGGCACCTACGTGGTCCTGACGCCCATCATCCTGTGGATCGCCTTCAAGGCGCGGCTCACCCGCATCACCTGGGTCGCCGTCGGCATCGCGGTGGTGGGGCTGGCGATCCTCAGCCTCTCCGGCGTGGGTTCCGGCGGCGTCGGCGAGTCCCTCACCCTCGTCGGGGCCACCCTGTACGCGCTCCACATCGTGATGCTGGACCGCTGGTCCCGCAGCATGGACGCCATCTCCCTCACGGTCGTGCAGCTCATCGGCATCGCCGTGACCTGCGCGTTCCTCGGACTACCGGGCGCCTACCGGATCCCGGCCGACGCGACGGTGTGGGGGGCGATCCTCTACACCGCCATCTTCGCGGGCGTCGTCACGATGCTCCTCCAGACCTGGGCCCAACGCCACATCACGCCCACCAGGGTGGCCCTGATGATGACGTTCGAGCCCGTCTTCGCCTCCGCCTTCGCCGTGGCCCTCGGCGGCGAAACCCTCACGGCCCGCCTCATCGTCGGCGGGTCCCTGATCCTGCTGGCCACCTTCGTCGGGTTGCGCGCAGGACAAGCCGACACCACCGATCCAGCGCTCCTCGAGCACATCACCCACAGTCCCCCGGAGCCGGCCGAACCGGTTCCGGACACCACCGCCATTGACACAGGGTCATCGCTGACCCGAGACAGGAGCACCCCATGACCACCTTCACGCGCCGCCAGTTCGGCGGCTTCGCCGGCATCCTCGCAGCGGCGGCCGTCGCGGGCCCCACACTCACCGCCTGCTCCGGCACCGGCGGCCAGAAGGGCGCCGGCAAGGTCGTCTGGTCCACCTGGGGTTCGCCCGAGGACCTGAAGAGCTTCGACCGGTTCCAGGAGCAGTTCAAGGCGGACCACCCGGACATCGAACTGGTCTTCCAGCCCACGCCGTCGTACTCCGAGTACCACTCCAAGCTGCTGACCCAGCTGAGCTCCGGCACCGGGCCGGACGTGTTCTACATCGGCGACGACCGCGTCGCCTCCGTCATCCGCAACGACGTCCTGATGCCCGTCGACGGCGCCTCCGTCAAGGAGGGCGACTTCAGCAAGAACGTCCTCGACATCGCCCGCTGGGACGGCAAGCTCTACGCCCTGCCCAACGACGTGAACCCGGACACCCTCTGGTACGACAAGGAGGCGCTCAAGGCCGCGGGCATCACGGATGATCCCGCCACGCTGGCGGAGAACGACGAGTGGACCAACGAGGCCTTCTTCGACATGACCGCCAAGCTCGCCGCGGCGGGCCTCACCGGCGCCGTGTACTGGAACTACTGGGCCACCCACGACGGCTTCATGACCACCAACGGTGGCCAGGTCTACGACGGCGACGGCAACTACGTCGCCCACGAGGACCCCAAGTCGGTCGAAGCCATGGACAACTACGCCCGGCGCTTCCAGAGCGGCGAGATGAAGCTCGCCGACCTCCTGCCCGAAGGCGCCGGCTCCGAGACCCTGCTGGTCACCCACAAGCTGGGCTTCCTGGCAGCGGGCCGCTACACCATCGGCGCCATCCGCGGCGCGGGCGTGGACGAGGCCCTCTACGACATCGTCCGCTGGCCCACCCACGACGGCAAGGCCGCCCCCACCGGCGTCGCCGCCTCCTACCTCGCGATCAACGCGAAGGCCGCCGACCCGGAGGCAGCGCTCACCTTTTTCTCCGCGTTCCTGGATGCCGAGGGCCAGAGCCTGCGCCTCGAGGGCCAGGGCAACGCCGTCCCGTCGATCAACGGGGCCGACGACATCGTCCTCAGCGGCGATTACCCGGCGCACGCCCAGACCATGCTCGACATGCGCGACATGGGCTACTCCAACTTCGCCACCGAGGCCGCCGTCCCGGACCTGAGCAACCAGATCTCGGTGGAATACATGCAGCCACTGTACGAGGGCAAGAAGGACGCGCAGACCGCGCTCAACGAGGTGGCCGCCCTGGTCGAGGAGAAGACCAAGTCATGACCTCCACAGCTGTGACCGGGGCGGGGCCCGCCCCGTCCCGGCGCGGCTGGCGGGAGATGGACAAGTACTGGGGGATGTTCTTCGTGGCGCCGCAGGCGCTGGGCATGCTCCTGTTCACCCTCATCCCGTTTGCCGCGGCCTTCCTCCTCGCCTTCACCGACTGGAACGGCTTCGGGATGCCCGATTTCATCGGGTTCGAGAACTTCCGGGACCAGCTGAGCAGTCCACTGCTGGGCCGCGCCATCATCAACACCCTGGTCATCGCGGTGGTCACCGTGCCGATCGGCCTCTTCCTGGCCATCGTCGGGGCCACCGTGCTCAACAAGATCAAGGGACGCGCGTTCTATCTCGTGCTGTTCTTCGCGCCCGTGGTCACCAGCGCGGTAGCGATCGCCCTCATCTGGCAGCAACTCCTTCGCGCCGACGGCGTGATCAGCGGCTTCCTGACCAACACGTTCGGCATCGAGCCGATCGACTGGCTGGGCCACCCCTGGTTGGCCCTGCTGGCCGTGTGCCTCGTGACGATCTGGTCCTCGCTGGGCCTCAACATCGTCATCTTCATGGCCGGCCTGCAGTCCATCTCACCGTCCGTGCTGGAAGCAGCCGCCATCGACGGCGCCGGCCCCGTCTCCCGCTTCTTCAAGATCACCCTGCCGTTGCTGAGCCCGATCGTCTTCTACCAATCGGTCGTCGCCTTCATCTCGTCGCTGCAGACGTTCGACCTCGTCTTCGTCCTGGTCAACAACGCCGGCCCGGACAACGGCACCCGCACGATCGTCTACCACATCTACGACCTGGGCTTCGCCAAGTCGCAGTTCGGCCTGTCCAGCGCCGCCTCCATCGTCCTTCTGGCCCTCACCCTGGTGATCACCGCGATCCAGTTCGGCGCCCAGAAGAAGTTCGTCCACTACGAGGGCTGAGCCATGACCGCCTCCACCGTTCCCACCGCCACCGCCCCCACCGCCGATCCGACGCCGGCAACCCCTCGTCGACGGGTCTGGCTCGGCTGGCTCAAGCACCCGTTGGTGTTCGCGATCGCCCTGCTGATGGTCGCCCCGTTCATCTGGATGTTGCTGACCTCGTTCAAGGGCCTGCCGCAGTTGCTGCAGGACCCGTTGTCGCTGATCCCGAGCCCGTGGGTCTGGACCAACTTCGCCGACGCCTGGAACGCGTTGCCGTTCGGCCGCGCGTACGCGAACTCGATCTACATCACCGTCCTGGTGGTGTTCGGCACGCTCCTCACCGCGTCGATGGCCGCCTACGGCTTCGCGCGGATCCCGTTCAAGGGGTCAAAGACCCTCTTCTGGGTCTTCCTGGCGATGCAGATGGTGCCCAAGCAGGTCACCCTGGTGCCCTTCTACTTCCTGATGGCGCAGTTCGGCTGGGTGGATTCACACCTCGCGCTGATCATCCCGGCCATCATGGTCAACCCGTTCGGCGTGTTCCTCGCGCGCCAGTTCATCCAGTCGGTCCCCATCGAGCTCGAGGAGGCCGCGATGATCGACGGCGCCTCGCGGTGGCGCATCTACTGGACCGTCATCCTGCCGGCCATCCGCCCGGGCCTGGGCGCGCTGGCGATCATCGTGGCGCTGGACGCCTGGAACAACTTCCTGCTGCCGCTCGTGTTGTTGAACTCCACCGAGCTGTTCACCGTGCCCCTGCTGCTGTCGCAGTTCCAGGGCCAGTACGGCGGCATGAACTACGGCCTGGTGATGGCGGCCACCGCGTTCTCGACGGTGCCGATGCTGATCGCCTTCGTGATCGGCCAGCGCCAGATCATCGAGTCGCTCGCCACCTCCGGCCTCGGCGGCCGCTGAGGCCGCAGACCACAAGGAGAAGCACATGCAGGATCTGGGGCTCGACCTCGCCCACTGGTTCGACCTGGACCACGTGCCGTACACCGTGCGCGGCTCGCGGCTCTTCGTGCGTCGCGCCGACGACGGGCTCACCGTGTACCGGGCGGCCTATGAGCGGGCGCTCGCCGACAGCATCGCCGTGAGCGGCCTCCGCGTCGTCGACGGCGAAGGTGGCCCCGCAGACGTCGAACTGGTGGACCCCTTGCGCATCACCTTCCGGGGCGGGGCCCACCTCTACGTCACCGCCGACGACGAGGTGGTGGTGGAGCTCCCGCCCGGGTTCCGGGTGGAAGGTGCGGTCAACCGCGCCGAGACCAGGCTGCGGATCGCGCGGCCGCCAGAGGACGGGCCGTCCCAAGTGGCTGGTGAGCTCGCCCGCTGGATGGCGAAGTGCCCCACCGTCGACGAGCGGTGGCGCGACATCACCCGCTTCTGCTGGTGGGTGCTGGGCGCCAACACCCTCATGCTCGACGCCCCGGACGGGCTGCGGCGCGCCGTCGTGCCGTCGAAGATCGGGTATGTCGGGCTGTGGCAGTGGGACGCCTACTTCATGGCGATCGGGCTGCGCCACGGCGACATCGGGCTGGCCGCCGAGCAGCTCCGCATCGCGTTGGCCTACCCCGGCGACGACGGCCAACTGCCCGACGTCGTGCACGAGCACGGCATCCTGGCCTCCTCCGACGACCTGCCACCCGGCGACCTCGAGAACCTCCGCCGCATGGGTTCCCCCAGCCTGGCGCACGCCCGCGTCCCGCTCACGAAGCCGCCGCTCACCGCGCTGGCGGTGGCGTTGCTGGCCGAGCAGGCCGGGCCCGAGGTGATCGACGAGTTCCTCCCCACCATGCTGGCCGCGCAGGACTGGTGGTACTCCACGTCCGCCCCCGCGGGGCACCCGGCGTACCTGCATCCCTATTCGTCGGGCCTGGATGACTCGCCGGTCTTCGACCACGACGCCATCCTGGTGTCCCCGGATCTCACGAGCTACCTGGTCCTCGCCGACCGCCTGTTGGCGGGCTGGCTCGAGGAGCGCGGCGAGGTGGGGGCGGCCGAGAGGTGCCGCGCCCGTGCCGACCGCTCCGTGGCGGCGCTGGCCGGCACGTGGGACGAGGGGCGGGTGTTCTTCCCGAGCATCGGCGAGCACGGCGACCCGGTGACCTCAGAGACCATCGTCTCCCTCATGCCGGTGCTGGTCGACGGGCTGCCGGAGCGCCTGCTCGACGGCCTGCTGGCGGCGATCAACGACCCGCAGCGGTTCGCCACCCCCCACCCGCTGCCCACCGTCGCGGTGCGCGACGACGATTTCTCCCCCACGCGCATGTGGCGCGGCCCGGTGTGGGTGAACACGAACTGGCTGGTGGCCACCGGACTGCGCGCCCGCGGCCGCACTGCCGAGGCGGAGCGCATCGAGCGCGCCACCGTCGAGCTGGTGGCTGAGCACGGGCCCAACGAGTACTTCCGCCCGGACACCGGGGCCAAGCCGCCCCGTGCCACCACCGTCTTCGGTTGGTCCGCGGCGTTGACGGTAGACCTCGCGGTGCGGCTCAGCCGCCGTAGCTAGGCTCCGACTGACCCGAGCGGCAATATCTCACGCAGCGTTCTGGCTGGATAGGTCGAGACCTAATCAGATGCCTAGATGTTCGCGGCTGATGGAGATCGCAGGCATCGACCCGGAGGCCGTCGCGCGTCGAGTCGCCTCCTACGCGTCGCTCGGATCTCGGATCGCTGCGAACTACTTCGTCGGCCTCGGCAAGGAGGACCTCGGTCGGCTTGTCATGACTCCCCAGATGCAAGAGACCATGCGCTCGATCAGGGAGTCGGTTGCAGCAACGATCCGGAGTTCGATGGCTCCCCAGCTCGCCGACTTCAACGCGCTGGAGCGCGTGAGTGCCGACCTGGTCAAGAGCGCAGATCTCGACGAGTTCACGAGCCGGATCTCAGCTCAAATCGTCAACAGCGACGTCATGGAGAAGTTCGGCCGAGCGTGGGGGAAGGCTCTGAGCGACAGCATCGCGGTCAAACCGGGAACGCTTGCTGCCATTCGTGAGGCACAGAATGGGGTCACGCGTGGGTGAGCCCCGAGCCCCATCAACGACGAAACGGGCCCGGGAGTAAGACCTCCCGGACCCGTTTCCTGTCAGGTCAGCCGACGACCGTGGGGTCCGCCTGGTTGACCGGTGCCACGTAGTCGCCGCGCAGCATCTGCTCGGCCGTGGGCTCGAGCTCCGCTGCGGCAGCGGCGGGATCGGTGGCCCGGAGCCGCTTGATGTAGCGCTCGTACCAGATGATGGCCAGGCCGAGGAACACGACGACGCCGCCGACGTTGTAGGTCAGTGTCAGCCACAGCGGCTGGCCGGTGGGGGTGGTGCCGGCGATGAACACGAAGGCGAACACAACCAGCAGGAAGGTGGCCACGCCCAGGCCGAAGCCCTTCTGGCCCATGCGGAAGTCGCGGGTGACATGGTCGTACTTCCGACGCAGCACCCAGTAGGCCAGCAGGATCAGCAGCGGTGGCAACAGCGCGGTGGCCGCAGTCATGTTGATGACGATGCCGAGCAGGTCGTTGATGTTGCCGGAGCCGAGCGCCGGGATGACGAGGATCGGCACCACGATGGCGAACTGCAGCCAGGCGGCGCGGAACGGGATGCCCTCCTCGTTCAGCTCGACGAGCTTGCCGCCGAAGATCCCGGCCGGGATCTCCGAGAAGAAGATCTTCACCGGGGTGGAGGTCCACATCAGGAGCGAGCCGAGGGTGGCGGCCAGCAGGATGAGGCCCAGGCCGCGGTTGACCAGGTCGGCCGACAGGCCGAAGTGTTCGCCGACGGCGCCCATGACGACGAACAGGCCGTTGGAGTAGTCCAGCGTGCCGACGGGCACGAACACGTTCATCAGCAGCGAGGCGGCGGCGTACAGCAGACCGATCGCAATACCGGCGATGACGATGGTGCGGACGAAGGCCTTGACGCCGCCGCGGAGGTCGTTGAGGAACACGGCCGACGACTCGGCGCCGCCCACGCCCTGGATGATCCAGGCCAAGGTGCCGAAGAAGCCCCAGGCCATGGCGAAGGTCGACAGGTCGGGCGCCATGGTGGACACCGAGATGGGGGTCGCCGGCTCCACGCCGCCGAAGAGCGAGGCGACCGACAGCAGGATGAACGCGACGGTCAGCACCAGCACCAGCGTGGCGCCGATCGAGGTGACGGACCCGATCCACTTGGCGCCCTTGGTGGACACGAAGGTGGCGATCGCGAAGATGATGATGGACAGCACGGTGATCCACACCTGCGACAGCTGCTTCTCCTCGCCGTAGAACAGGTAGGAGGAGAACACGAGGATGAGCGGCAGGAGCGACGCGAAGTAGAACAGGTTCACGAACCAGTAGGTGAACGCGGTGAGGTAGGCCCAGCGGCCGCCCATCGACGTCTTGACCCACTGGTACACGCCGGATTCAGAGTTCTTGTTCAGCGCCACGAATTCGGCGATGACCAGGGTGAACGGAATGAAGTAGAGCAGCGTTGCGAAGAAGAACGCCGGTGCCGACGCCAGCCCGATCGCCACGTTGTTGTTGATGACGTTACGGATGTTGAACACCGCCGCCACCGTCATGGTGAGCAGGGCGAACATGCCGATCCGCCCGCGGTTGGTAATGGTCATGGTGTGACTCTCTCCCTGAGCGTCTATTTATTGTGGAAGGTGGCGCCCTCGACCGAAACGTGCAACAGCACCGCTTCGGAGTCGGGCGTGGGAAGGACGCGGAACGCCTCGTCGATGTCGACGACGAGCACCCCGTTCTTCGGGACGGTGACGACCTCGGCTTCCCCGCGGAACGGCTGGCGGTCGGTCAGGTCTGAGTAGGCGCCGACCTCGACGAGGTCGGCTTTGGGGGCGACGGCGACGTCAACATCGCCGTCCAGCGCCGCGACCACACCGTGGTAGCGGCGCCGACCTACGAGCTCTTCGGTGGCGAGCTCGGCGGTACGGTCCTTGCGGTAGGTGAGCGAGTCGACGATGGAGTAGGCCACCCCGCTCTGCAGCGACGGCGCGTTCTCCAGGGCCTGGAGGGTGCGGCGCCACTTCTTGTGGCCGCCCATCACCTCGTGCATCGTGGCCCGGTCTGTGAAGAGTCGCATGTCAGTTCTCCTCGGTGGGTCGCAGGGTGAACTCGAAGTCGAAGGCCTCGAAGCGGGTGCGGTAGGCGTCGAGCACCTCGGAGCCCCAGGAGTTGGAGCCGAGGCCCATCACCTGGTCGTTGAGGTTGAGCGTGACGTTGTCGCGGCGCACCAGGTCGGTGCGGTGCTGGGCGTCGTCGATGTCCTGGCACGTGTGGTTCCACGCGGAGAAGTGGAACGGCGCCTGGTCCGCGGGGCGGCTCACGTGGAGGCCCTTGCCGGCCTCGTCGGTGACGGTCACCCAGCGCACGTCGCCGCGGTTGCCGTAGTCCTGGGGGTAGACGTACGGCGTCTCCATGGCGTCGACGGTGGTCTCCCAGAAGCCGATGGTGTTGGCGGCCTTCGAATCCGGGTAGTTCTCCCCCGGCCCGCGGCCGAACCACGCCAGCTGCTGCAGTTCGCCCGGCACCTCGAGGCTCACGCCGATGCGCGGGATGATGTCGCGGTAGTGGCCGTAGGGCTCCCCGTTGACGGCGACGGTGGCGACACCGTCGCCGCCGACGCGCCAGGTGACGCGGCACTGCATGCCGAAGTCCAGCACCGGCGGGGCGACCCGCACCTCGTGCTCGACGACGACGGCCTCGCCGTCAAGGCGCCAGGTCACGTTGCGGGCCGAGTTCTGCATGATCTCGATGTGCCGGGGGGTCCAGTGCTCGTCGGCCTCCTGCTGGTGGTTGTCGATGAGCGGCTTCCAGAACCCGACGCGGAGCGGCGCGGCCACCAGGCTGCGGCCGCCCGTGCGCCAGGAGAGGAGGTCGCCGTTCACCGTGTCGAACACGAGCTCGCCGTTGCCGGTGCTGACCGTGAGGGTGAACTCCTCCTCGGCCGTGTCCAGGCGCGGCGCCACGGCGGGCGCTGCGGGCAGGGCGTCGACGACGGCGAACTGGTGGACGCCGAGCTCGCGGCCGGCGTCGGCCCAGGTGTGGGCCTCCGTCGAGAAGACGCGGGCGACCGCGGCGGCCGGGGCGCCGTCGCCGAGGTTCAGCGCGAGTTCGGTGGTCCAGGTCTCGCCCGGGCCGACCGGTTGGGGCGTGAGAGTCACGGGCGCGGCGGGCACGCCGTCGACGGAGGTCTCGATGCGGATCTCGATGTCGCTGAGGTCGGTGAACCAGCGTCGGTTCCGCACGCTGAGCACGCCGTCGCTCCAGGTCACGAGGACGGGGCAGATGACCTGCTTGTACTCGGTGAGGCCGGGGCTGGGCTGCTGCCAGGGGAAGACGAGGCCGTCGATGCAGAAGTTCTTGTTGTTGGGGTAGTCGCCGTAGTCGCCGCCGTAGGCGTAGAAGGCGTTCTCCCCCACCGCCCCGCCGCTACGGCTGCGGTCGAGCAGTCCGTGGTCCGCCCATTCCCAGATGAAGTGCCCCTGGATGGAATCCCACCTGTTGAACACTTCCTGGTACTCGGACAGGCCGCCCGGGCCGTTGCCCATCGAGTGGCCGTACTCACAGTTGATGCGCGGCTTCGGGTGCGGGTGCTCGCCGAAGTCGTTCATCTGCTGCACGCGGGAGTACATCGTCGACACGATGTCGACGACCTCACCGTTGCGGTCCTCCTCGTAGTGCACGGGGCGGGTGGGGTCGAGCTCCTTGGCGCGGTGGTACATCGCGCGGATGTTGCAGCCGAACTCGGACTCGTTGCCGAGGCTCCAGATCAGCACCGACGCGTGGTTGCGCTGCGCGAGCACGTGGCGCTCGATGCGGTCCACGTAGGGCGCCTCCCACGCGGGATCGTCGGTGACCCTGGCCAGGTCGTCGACGTTGGCGAAGCCGTGCGACTCCAGGTCGGTCTCCGCGATCAGCATCAGGCCGAGCTCGTCGCACATCTCGTAGAAGCGCGGGTCGTTGGGGTAGTGCGCGGTGCGCACGGCGTTGATGTTGTGACGCTTCATGAGCTCCAGGTCGCGGCGTGCGCGGTCCATCGAGATGGCGCGGCCCTTCTCCGGGTCGTGGTCGTGACGGTTGACGCCGTGCATCATGAAGTAGGCGCCGTTGAGGTGCATGAGGCCGTCGTCGATGGTGATCTCGCGGAGGCCGAGGCGGTGCGGGACGTGCTCGCTGACCCCGTCGTCGCCCATGACGGTGAGCGTCATGTCGTAGAGGTGCGGCGTCTCGGGGTTCCAGAAGGTGGCGTTGTCGACGGTGACCGTGACGGTGTCGCCGGGGGTGAGCGTGGCGCTGGCGACGGTGGTGTCGCCGTCGGCGATTCTCCATTCGATGCTGCGGGCGCCGTCGGCCTCTGCGGTGAGGGTGACCTCGGCGGAGTCGCCGGATTTGTGCGTGCGGACGAAGAAGTCCGTCAGGCGCGCCTGCGGGCGGGTGATGAGGTAGAGGTCGCGGAAGATGCCCGAGGCCCACCACATGTCCTGGTCCTCGATGTAGGTGGCGTCGCAGTACTGCAGCACCTTGACCGCGAAGAGGTTGTCGCCGTCGACGATGTGGGCGGTGATGTCGAACTCCGCGGTGAGGCGGGAGCCCTTCGTCATGCCGACGAAGTCGCCGTTGAGGTAGATCTCGGCGTAGGACTCGACGCCGTCCATCTTGAGGATGACCTGTTCACCGTCGGCGGGCCGGCTCAGCGGCACGACTCGCTGGTAGGCACCGGTGGGGGTGTCGGCCGGCACGCGGGGCTGCTCGATGGGGAACGGATAGCCCTCATCGGTGTACTGGAGGTGACCGTAGCCGTCGAGCTGCCACAGGTGCGGCACGGTGACGGTGTCCCACCCATCCTGGTGCGCGGAGGTGAAGGCGGCGGGCACACGGAGCGGGTTGTCGAACAACCGGAACTGCCAGTCACCTGACATGCTGACGAAGCCGCGCGACCGGCTGCGGTCGCGGGTGGCGGCGTCCTCTTCGGTGGCGTAGCCGAAGAAGTAGGCGCGGGCCGGGAGCCTGTTGCGCCCCGTGAGGGAGGGGTTCTCCCAGTCACGCGGGTCGGTCATGGACTCGATCTCCTTAAGTCGTTCACCGGTCACCGCTGAAATGTAACCGGTTTCATTGGCTCAATATACATAACCCCCACCGCGCTGTCACGCCGGGGGTGCCCAAAATGAAACCGGTTTCTTTCTGTGGCACCGCGATGACTCCATGGATGCGAGAATAGGGCTGCACAAGCACAGGAAGGGGGCGGAGTTGGACTCGATCAAGCGCGCCACCATCGGCGACGTCGCCCGCGTGGCCGGAGTGTCGCGGGCCACGGCGTCCCGGGCGCTCAACGACTCCGCGCAGGTCACGGCCGCCACCAAGGAGCGGGTGCGCGAAGCGGTGCGCGAGACCGGCTTCGTGATGAACAAGATGGGCCGGGCCCTGGCCGTCGGCCGCTCGGAGACCATCGCGATCCTCGTCACCGAGCCCCTCGACGAGTTCTTCAGCGACCCGACGTTCCTCACCGTGCTGCGCGGGATCACCGAAGGCCTGGCAGAGACCTCCACCATGCCGGTGCTGCTGCAGGCCTGGTCCGACGCGGAGCACAGGCGCGCCCTGCGCCACTTCGAACGACGCGCGGTGGACGCCGTCATCTCCATCTCGCCGTACGTCGGCGGCGACATGCTCGAGGCGCTGCGCGAGGGCACGCTCCCAGTCGTGCTCTGCGGCCAGGTGGAGGGCCACCCCTACCTGGGGGTCTTCGCGAGCGTCTACGCGGATGATGTGGCGGGCGCCCAACTCGCCGGGAACCGGATGACGGCCCGTGGCCGCCGTCGTGTCGCCGTCATCAACGGCCCGCAGGACAACCCCGCGGCAGTGGACCGACTGCTGGGCTACCGGGCCGCGTTGAGCGGGGCCTTCGACCCGGAACTCGCGGTATGGACAGGCTGGGACGAGGCCTCCGGCTTCGACAGCATGCGCACGCTCCTGGAGCGCGACCCTGCCATCGACGGCGTGCTCGCCGCCTCAGACCGCATCGCCGCCGGCGCGCTCCGGGCGCTCTCCCTGGCCGGCCGGTCCGTCCCCGGCGACGTGTCGGTGATCGGCTTCGACGACCACAGCCTGGCCGCTTCCACCGCTCCACCGCTGACCACCATCAGGCAGCCCATGAACCTACAGGGCAGGCTGGCCACCCAGTTGGCCATGGAGATGATCGACGGCAAGAAGGCCCGCAGCGTCGTCCTCGACATGGAACTCGTGGAACGCGCTTCGGTCTGACGCTAGCCTGGGAGCATGAACTTAGGTGAACCTAACTCGGCACCCGCAGGTATGAGCAGCGTCTCGTCCGTCACGACGGAGCGCCCCGCCCGGTACGGGAAGCAACTGGTCGGCCATCTGGGGCGCCGCGCAGGCGGCGAGTGGTCCGCGGAGACCGAATCCGGCTGGGTGCAACTGGGCGACATGGGCCGCGCTGAACTCACCGCGGAGACCGACACCCTCGTCCTGCAGGTCTTCGGCCCCGACGCCGAGACCATCGAGCGGCTGGAGCAGGTCGTCGGCCGCCACCTCGTGCGCTTCGGCGCCAAGGATGAGCTTGCAGTCGCCTGGGTGCGCGACGACGGCACCCCCGGCACGGAACAGCGGTTCTCAGACCCCGAACCCGTGCAGGCGGGCTGAGCCATGGGGAGGATCCTCTTCGACACCGCCACCAGCATCAACGGCTGGATCGCCGACGAGCACAATTCGCTGGACTGGCTCTTTGTGGTCGACGGCGGCGACCACCCCGACGAGGGCCTGTTCCCGGACGGCGCCACCGTCCTGGTGGAAGGTTCCACCACGTACCAGTGGGTGCTCGACCATGACGACATCCTGCACCACCCAGAGAAGTGGCAGGACTTCCACGGGTCGCGGCCCGCCTTCGTCTTCACCACGCGCCGCCTGCCCCGGCCAGAGGGCGCGGACGTCCGCTTCGTTTCCGGTGCGGTGACCGACCACATCGGGGCAATCCGTGAGGCGGCCGGCGACGGCGACATCTGGGTGGTCGGCGGCGGCGACCTGGCCGGCCAGTTCCTCGACGCCGGGCTGCTGGACCAGATCGCGCTGTCGGTCGCCCCCGTCGCCCTCACCGGCGGCGCCCCGCTCCTACCGCGGCGCCTGGAGTCGGACCGCCTCCGGCTGGTCTCGGCGCAGGCGCACGGCCAGTTCGCCCGCCTCCTCTACGACGTCGTCCGCTGACTTTCCCCGCCTGACAGGATGAATCCATGACCGACCAGTTGATGATCGATCCCGCCCTCACACTGTGGTCCACGGAGCAGCGGGAGGGCCTTCCCCTGCTGGTACTCCTGCACGGCTTCGGCTCCAACGAGGAGGACCTGTTCAGCCTGGTCCCCTACCTCCCCGGCGGCATCGCGGTGGCCTCGCTGGCCGCTCCCGGCGCCCCGCCGGCGCCCATGCCCGGGCGCGCCTGGTTCCCGATGGGCACGCTGGGCAACACCCACGAGGTCATCGCCGACGCCGCCGCCGCGGTCCGGCGCTGGATCGACGCGGAGGCCGGCACCGCACCGTCGGTGGCCCTGCTCGGCTTCTCGCAGGGCGCCTCCGTCGCGCTGGAGGCGCTGCGTCAGGGCCCGGAGCGGTTCGACGCGGTGCTCGCCCTGAGCGGCGTGGTGTCGCCGTTCGGCTCCGACGGCGACGCCCGGTTGGGCGAACTGCGCCCGCCGGTCTTCTGGGGCCGGGGCTCGCTCGACACGGTCTTCGCAGAGGAGCTCATCGACCACACCGCGCAGTGGCTGCCGGAACACTCCACCCCCACCGTGCACCTGTACCCTGGCCTCGGCCACGGGATCGCGCAGGAGGAGTTGGGCGACATGGCCTCCTTCATCGAGGCCTGGCGCGATTCGGCCCCCTGAGCGTCCACCCTCACTCCGGCCGCAACACCGCGAACGGGTCGGTCACCACCAGTTCCCTGTCAACGAAGCGGAACACCCGCGCGGGCCGGCCGCCCTTCGCGCCTGAGACGGTCAGCTCACCCGTCGATTCCAGCTGCCCACGCCGCGTCAGCACCCGCTGCAGGTTCGTGGGCGCGACATCGTGGCCCAGCGCCGCCACGTACACGGAGCGCAGCTCGGCGATCGTGAACTCCTCCGGCATCAGCGCGAAACCGATGTTCGTGTACGACAACTTGGCCCTCAGCCGGCGCACGGCGTGCGCCACGACGAACCGGTGGTCGAAGGCCATCTCCCCCACGCCGTCGACGTCCACCCAGGCGGCGTTGTCCGGTAGCTCCGGCTCGGCGCCCGCAGCCACCAACCCCAGGTAGCTCGTCCCGATGGTGCGCTGCGCCGGGTCCCGCGAGGGATCGGAACTCGTGCCCAACTGCTCCAGGTGCGCCAACCCGGCGACATCGACCTTCGACGCCAGGTGCCGCAGCACCGATGCCTCCAGGGTTTCGCCCGGCTCCACCGGCCCCGACGGCAGCGCGGGCACGCCGGCGAAAGGCGCCGAGCCCCGGATCGCCGTCAGCACGCACAGCCTCGTGTCGGCGCCTCCGCCGCGCACCTGCAGCACCGCGCCGATCGCCTCGTGGCGGTAGAGGGCTACCCCGGCGGAGTCGCGGATTTGGCTGCTGGTCATGGCCGCATGCTACAGTGACGCAAGTTTCCGCCTCTGAGACGAAAACCCACGAAGGGACACCGCCATGACGCTCACCCTGAACCGCACCTGGGAGCAGTGGACCGCAGACGAAGTCGCGGAGTGGCGGGAGCGCGTCCACGCGTTGGCCGTCGAGCGCGACGCGGTGATCCTGGCGCACAACTACCAGTCCGGCATCATCCAGGACGTGGCGCACCACGTTGGCGACTCCCTCGCCCTCAGCCGGCTGGCCGCCACCGTCGATGCCGAGACCATCGTGTTCGCCGGCGTGCACTTCATGGCCGAGACCGCGAAGATCCTCTCCCCCGCCAAGCGCGTCCTGATCCCGGACCAGAACGCCGGCTGCTCGCTGGCCGACACCATCAACGCCGGCCAGCTCCGCGCCTGGAAGGCCGAACACCCTGACGCCGCCGTCATCTCCTACGTCAACACGACGGCGGAGGTGAAGGCGCTCACCGACATCTGTTGCACGTCCTCCAACG
This sequence comes from Tessaracoccus sp. ZS01, assembly GCF_022342445.1. Taxonomy (NCBI): domain Bacteria; kingdom Bacillati; phylum Actinomycetota; class Actinomycetes; order Propionibacteriales; family Propionibacteriaceae; genus Tessaracoccus; species Tessaracoccus sp. ZS01. The sequence continues at coordinate 17,053 of NZ_PQFE01000024.1, forward strand.
CGGTCGAGGTCGTGCGCAGCATCCCGGAGGACCGCGAGATCCTGTTCCTCCCGGATCAGTTCCTGGGCGCCCACGTGCGCCGCGCCACCGGCCGGAAGAACATCCAGGTGTGGCTCGGCGAGTGCCACGTGCACGCCGACATCTCTCCGTCGAACCTCATCGACGCCGTCCGCAGCAATCCCGACGCGGGCCTCTACGTGCATCCGGAATGCGGTTGCACCACCTCGGCCCTGTGGCTGGCGGAATCCGGCGAACTGCCGGAGGGCCGCACCCATGTGTTGTCGACGGGCGGCATGCTCGACATGGCGCGCAACGAAACGCGTAGCCAGGTGCTCGTGGCCACGGAGATCGGCATGCTGCACCAGCTCCGCAAGGCCAACCCGACGACGGATTTCCGCCCCGTGAACGCCCAGGCGTCGTGCCCGTACATGAAGTTGATCACGCCGGAGAAGCTCGAGGCCTGTCTCGGCGACCCGGCCACCACGGCGGCGTACGAGGTAGACGTGGCGCCCGAGATCGCGCTCAAGGCCCGCCAGGCGGTGGAGCGCATGATCGCGATCGGCAACCCCGGCTCGGGCGAGTGATGCGCGCGCGGGTCGTGGTGGTGGGCACCGGCGCCGCCGGCCTGTCCACGCTGCTCCACCTCGCCGCGGCGGGCGTCGACACCATCGCCGTCACGCGGGCGGGTGTCACCGATTCGGCCACCGGCTGGGCCCAGGGCGGCCTCGCGGCGGTCTGGAACGCGGGCGACTCCTTCGAGACCCACATCGCCGACACCCTCACCGCCGGGGTCGGCCTCTGCGACGAGACCGTCGTCCGTGACCTGGTCACCTCCGCCCCCGGCTCCATCACGCGGCTCATCGAGCTGGGCGCGAAGTTCGACCGCACGCCGGATGGGGAACTGGACCTGCACCTCGAGGGCGGCCACTCCCACCGGCGCATCATCCACGCCGACGGCGACGCCACCGGCGCCGAGATCGAACGCGCGCTCTGGGCGGTGCTGTCGCGGGCGCTGGAGGGCAGTTCCGTCCGCATCCTGGAGGACACACGGCTCGTCGACATCCTGACCGAGGGCGGCCGCGCCGTCGGCATCCGTGCGCTCGGTGACGAACCCTTCGACATCCGCGCCGACGCCGTCGTGCTCGCCACCGGCGGCATCGGCCAACTGTGGCCCGTCACCTCCAACCCGGCGGTGGCAACGGGCGACGGCGTGGCCGCGGCCCTGCGCGCCGGCGCGGCCGTGCGCGACATCGAGTTCGTCCAGTTCCATCCCACCGTCCTCGCGGACGAGGCGGCCACCGCCCGCGGGGTGCTGATCAGCGAGGCCGTTCGGGGCGAGGGCGCGTTCCTGGTCGACTCGTCGGGCCGCCGCATCATGGCGGGTGTCCATCCCCTTCAGGACCTGGCTCCCCGCGACGTGGTCTCCGCGGCGATCGTCGCTCACCTCACCGCCACCGGCCAGGCCCACGCGTTCCTCGACGCCACCCACTTCGGGGCCGCCACGTGGGAGGCGCACTTCCCGGGCATCCTGGCGCTCTGCCGGGAACGGGGCGTCGACCCCGTGACCGAGCCCATCCCCGTGCATCCCGCCGCGCACTACTCGTGTGGTGGCGTCGCCGCAACGCTCGACGGCGAGACCAGCGTGCCGGGTCTCTTCGCTGTCGGGGAGGTCGCCGCCACCGGCCTGCACGGCGCGAACCGCCTGGCGTCCAACTCGCTGACTGAGGCCCTCGTCATGGGCGACCGCGTGGGCCGGCTGCTGGCCGCCGCTCCGGTCGAGCCCACCTCGCACCGCGGAGTGGCGAAGCCGGAGGGCCGCACCGAGCCGCGCCTCATCGACCCCTCGTCGACGCCCGCGCTCCGCGCCGCCATGCAACGCCACGCCTTCGTCGCCCGCACCGCCGACGGCCTGGCCACACTGCTCCGCGACCTCGGGGCAGCCCCGTCCACCGACACGCTGACCGACCGTTCCCTCACCGCCACCAACCTCCATACGGTCGCCGTGGCGATCGCGACGGCGGCCCTCGCCCGCGAGGAGTCCCGGGGCGCGCACCGCCGCGCCGACTTCCCCGGGCGGGCTGAGGCGCAACGCCTCCTCGTCACCTTCACCCACGGCGCGCTGACCTGCAGCGCCGAGCCCCTCCCCGCCGTCGAAAGGACCGCCGCATGACCACCCGGCAGGAGACGACCACCGAAGCCCAGGCGGAGCTGCAGCGCCTCGTCGACATCGCCCTTGACGAGGACCTCCGCTACGGGCCGGACGTGACCACCCTCACGACGGTGCCCGCTGAAGCGCAGGGTGTCGCCGAGGTCGTCAGCCGCGAGGCGGGCGTCATCTCGGGCATCGACGCCGCGCTCGCCGCCCTCAAGACGCTGGCCGACAGGGTCGGTTCCAGCGCCTCCGCCGAGGTCGTCGCGCCGGACGGCACCCACGTGGCCCCCGGCGACGTGGTGCTGCGCATCTCCGGCCCGGTGCAGACCCTGCTCACGGCCGAGCGCACGCTCCTGAACTTCCTGGGTCAGTTGTCCGGCGTGGCCACCGCGACCTCCCGCTGGGTCGAGGCCGTCGCCGACACCGACGCCAAGATCCGCGACACCCGCAAGACCGTCCCCGGCCTGCGGGCGCTGCAGAAGGCCGCCGTCGTGGACGGCGGGGGCGTGAACCACCGGATGGCGCTCGGCGATGCCGCTCTGATCAAGGACAACCATGTCGCTGCTGCGGGCTCGGTGGAGGCGGCGTTCCGCGCGGTGAAGCACGCCGCGCCCGGCATCTCCGTCGAGGTGGAGTGCGACACGCTGGAGCAGGTCCGCGAGGCAGTGGAGGTCGGCGCCGAACTCGTCCTCCTCGACAACATGGCCCCCCAAACGATGCGTGCCGCCGTCGAGATCTGCCGACCGGCCGGCGTGAAGACCGAGGCGAGCGGCGGCCTGACACTGGAATCAGCCCACGCCGTCGCAGCGACGGGCGTCGACTACATCTCCATCGGCGCGCTGACCCACTCGCCCCGCGTCCTGGATCTCGGCCTCGACCTGCGCAGCGCCACCGCGTAGACCGCTCGCCGGCGGTCCGACCCACGCAGTGGGCAGCGCCGATCCTGTCCCAGGAACGGCGCCGAGAGGCAGACTAGGTAGATGGCAGTCCTGATCGATCCCCCGCGCTGGCCCGCGCACGGCACCGTCTTCGCGCACCTCGTGTCTGACACCTCTCTCGATGAGCTCCACACCTTCGCCCGCTCGGCGGGGCTCCCGCCGCGGGCCTTCGATCACGACCACTACGACGTCCCCGCTTCCCGCTACGACGACCTCGTCGCCCAGGGGGCTCAGCCCGTCGGCGAGATGGAGCTCATCCGGGCGCTCAGCGCCAGCGGGCTGCGGGTGCGCAAGCCGCAGAAGTCGCCGACGCGGACGGAAGCCCTGGCCGTCGCCCACCGGTCGTGGAGCTACGTCGGTCTCCCGGACGACCTGCGCGATGAGTTGCTCGCCCGGTGGCAGCAACCGGACCGCCACTACCACGACGTCCGCCATCTGGCCCACGTGCTGATGGCCCTCGGCGACCTCGGTTGCACCGACCCCGTCGTCATCCTCGCCGCCTGGTTCCACGACGCCATCTACGACGGCGTCCCCGGCCAGGACGAGGAGGCCTCCGCCCAGCTGGCGGAGGATTCGCTCGCTGGCCTGCTCAGCGCGGCAGACGTCGCGGCGGTCGGCCGGCTCATCCGCATGACCGCGACGCACTCCCCCGGCGACGAGCGCGAGGCGACTCTCTCTGACGCCGACCTCAGCATCCTCGGCCAGATCCCCGGCCGCTACCACGTCTATGTCCGCGACGTGCGCCTCGATTACGCCCATGTCGCCGATGAGGCCTGGCGACAGGGACGCTCCCAGGTGCTGCGCCAACTCCTGGCCAAGGACCCGCTCTTCCACACGGAACTCGCCCGCGACCTCTGGGAAAGCCAGGCCCGCGCCAACCTGACCGACGAGCTCCGCAGCCTGAGCGAGAACCCGCCCGTTTCGTGAGCCAGCGGGGGCACTACGCTCGCAGGATGGCCGACACCCCGACGCCCGAGGCTTTCGATGCCCTCCTCGCACCGCTCGCTGCCGAAGACGACGCCCTTATCGCCGCCCGCACCTCCACCGAGGTGACGCGGCCAGGCATCGAGGTCTCGCCGTCCATGGGCCGCCTCCTCAACATCCTCGCCTCCGCCTCCGGCGCCAAGCGGGTCCTCGAGTTCGGCACGCTGGCGGGCTACTCGACGATCTGGCTCGCGCGGGCCGTGGGGCCCACGGGCCGCGTGGTCAGCCTCGAACTCGAGCGCAGCAACGCGGACGTGGCCCGTCGGAACTTCGAGGCAGCTGGTGTCAGCGCCTGGGTCGACATCATGTGCGGCCCTGCGGCGCTCACGTCCGGGAGGTTGGTGGAGTTGCAGGTCGAGCCGTTCGATCTCGTGTTCATCGACGCGGACAAGGCGTCGCTGCCCACGTATCTGGAGCGCTCGATTGCGCTCACCCGCCCGGGCGCGCTGATCGTGATCGACAACGTCGTGCGGGGCGGCGAAGTGCTCAACCCGGACGACGACGACTCCCGTGGCGTCCGCGCTGCCCTGACTACTGCCGGCGCGGACCCGAGGCTCGACGTCGCGGCCATTCAGACCGTGGGCGCCAAGGGCTGGGACGGGTTCGCGGTACTCCGTCGCACGGCCTCCTGAACCGGGCCGCTACCGCTCCCGGTACGCCGGCCAGCAAGCACCATCCGCGGTGCAGATTCTCACGCTGAGCGTGGGTGGCTATAGAGAATTGTGGGTTGAGCATCCGTTGCCCCGGGCGAACTGTGTGATTCCAGTCCACCCGGGGGTCGGGTGCTCTCCGACAGCTGTGCCGTCGGCTTCAGTAGGGGCGGTTGAGGCCCAGGAGTGATACATAGTGCTGTTCGCGAGATTCACGGTCGAGGTGTTCCTGGTTGACGAGTCGCTCGTCAGGGTGTCGCTCGTTTCGCTCGTACCTGATGCTCCAGAGAAGCATCCAGAGGCCGATGCGCATCGCGACGCGTTCAGCTAGGCCCAGCCGACGCTCAGAATGCTCGAGTAGGTGGTCATTGAGTAGGGGTATTCGTTCCGCTAGGAGCGTGTTCATCAGATGGTTTCATTTCTCTTTTGGGCGCGCAGAATACACAGGAAAATGGCATGCCGATAATCGTCAGCAAAGGGGGTATTGACGGCCCGCAAGGACGCGGGCGCGCGGCAGACCCTCAGTAAACGAGGGTGTCAGAAGGGGTTGTGAACGCGTCAGGCGTTCTGGGAACCCGCAAAGGAGGCAGCCCCGTTGGCAAGGCGCAGGCGGTGCGCGGTAGTGAACTTCAACATGGGACCTCTCCTTTCAATTGCGTATCCAGAGAGAAGGCTATGCCCAATCGCAGACCAATGTCAACACACAATCGAAATGGGCTTGAAGTCACCTTGAAAGCGCTTGATGTGCCCCCACTGGCTGACGAACAGTCCGATGGTGGGCGAGAGAGGCGGGGCGTGATCAGCGGTTGGTGTTGACGGCCTGGTACTCCCCGACGAGGTAGTCAACACTGCGCGACAGCGTGAACGGTAACGTGCCCGAGCGGCCGGCGCCGCTCCAACTGACCGCCCAATGCGACGTCGCCGTCACCTCGTAGGTGCCCATCTCCTCGTACATGTGCCCACAGTCGGGCGACTTCACATTCTTTCCACCCTGCGTCCGAACCGCAGACCATGGCGTGCCCCTCCCGCATGTCACGGTGGTGCCGTCGCCCATGTCCCACTCGACGCGCTCCACCTCGGCCCGCAGGGTCACCGTCACACCGCTGGCCGAATCCGACGAGGTCACCGGCCCCCACTGCTTCTCCGACGGCGACTCGGCCCACATCCAGTTCTGCCACCCCACAAAACTCAGGCGCACATCGTTATCGCCGCGCGGGAACATCCCCAGTTCGACGGCCTCGAGGTCCAGCCGCGCCAACAGGCGCAGCGCCACCTCCCGCGGATCCACCTGTACCGCCTCCGGCGGCGCGGGCAGCCAGCGCGTAGACACCATGCGTGGATCGGGCACGAGATCTCCGCCTGGACGAGTGCAAACGTAGACGGCGCCTTCAGTGCGTCCACCCCACGCGGGATCCGATAGCGGGGGCTGCGGTTCGGCCTTGCGGCACCACGCCGAGGCGAGAGCGCTCCAGGTTCCCATCGGGGTTACACACTCGACGGACCTGCCGCCCCATGTGCACTCTCGGGTTCCTTTGGGCGCTTCGGCTTCGCCTTCATCGCGGCCAGCGTTACCGGAAGAGACGCCCTCCCCCTCCACTTCGTAGAGGCACAGGCCAAGATGGTTGACAGCCCCGCACTCCGGAGCAGGTTCCTCCGCATGAGCAGAAATCGGTACCAGGGCGGACATCAGGAGCAGGAGCAGCACCGTTAAGACCTCGACGAGTCGAATCAGCATTCCTCGTCCTGATCGTTTCGGATCAGGGAGACGCGCCACACTCCGTCGGCCCCCTCCTCCATCACGGCCGTCTCCCTGAACCGAGGGGCCAGTTCTGACGTCGGGTACTCATCCCCGGAATAGGTTTCGACCTTCATGCCACTGCGGTCCAAGCAATAGCTCAGCTCTGCTTGTCGGGCGCCTCCAGGGGTTTCGGTGACATCCCCCAACGTGAGGCCATCAAACGCGATGCCGCCGAGACTTCGGATTTTGTTCTCCCGATGGAGTTCGACATCTCGGAGAATGTGGTTGCTCTGGTCACCCGTCGTGACGTATTGCGTCTCCGAGAAGTCCGTGTAGCCCTCCGGATCGGCGAGGTACTTGGCCAGGACTCTCTGGTACTCCTGCCAACCAGCGATGATGGCCGCAGACTCCGCGTCCTCCGTCGGCAGTTCACCCGGGTACGACTCAAACGTCGTCGGCGAAGGGCTCGGGCTGGTACTCGGCGACACGCTCACACTCGGCGACATCGACGGCGACGCGGACACCATCGTCTTCTCGACCTCAGGCTCCGGCGACTCCACCGCCCCGGCCGTACACCCAACCAGCAACGCAGCGCCGGCAACGGCGGCCACACACAGCCTCATGAAGAACTCCGATCCACAATCCGAGCCCCATCTAAACAACGCCGGGGGTCACTTCCCCTCCCTATCAGCGAAGCTGTGGATAACTTACGGCGACCACCGGTACATCGCCCCGTCGATCCCCCACATCGCAGAGCCGACGGTGAGCGCAAGCGCGACGGGAACCATCACCCACGGCGACACCCGGGCGAACAACCGTGCCAGTGGCAACCACAGTACGAACCACGGCAGCAGCAGCGCCCCCACCCCCTCGACCCGCCCCTGCATCAGCGCGAGCACCACTGCCAGCGCCGCCGGGACGATCACCAGCCAGTGCTCCCTCATGTAGATCAGCACCAGCACGAGCACCACTGCCACGGCCACAGCAACCGCATCCGTTCCGGCACCGGCACCGGCACCGGCACCGGCCCACGTCACGCCGTCGGCCTGACCCGTGAGCACTCCCCACACCCGCACCAGCCCGTCCAGAGGCGACCCTAGCCCGCCATTACGGCCCGCGAACATCTCCGGGAAGCCGCTCGCCGCACCCATGCGGTAACCGACGTACAGCCAGTACAACCCGAGCCCCAACGAGCCCAGGAGGGCTGCGCCCAGCCGGTCAAGGCGCACCTTGGAGCGCCAACCACGTTGGCGTCGGCTACCGCCCACACCCGCCAGCCACCACAGCCACAGCGTCGCCAGGTACGGCAGGCCTGACACGTGGGTCAGCCCCGCGAGCAGTCCCATGATCCCGGCAAGGAAGGATCTGTGGGTCAGCATCGCCCAGATTCCCCACGCCACAAAAGCCGCCACCCAGCCCTCGGCGAAACCCATCGCCTGGAGCTCTGACCGAGGCGCCACGGCCCAGCAGAACGCCAACCAGAATCCGACGGCGCCCGAGCCGAGTTCATAGCCCACCCGCTGGATCCCGATGACCGCCACCACCGAGCCCAGCCAGGCTGCCGCCAACAGCGCCAACTCACCCGGCACCCCGAGGGCCAGCGGGATGTTGGTGAGCCCAGGCAACAGCGGGAAGAACGCGAACCCACCCGGGACCGCCTCCGGGTACCCCTCCCCGGCGATCCTCAGGTACCACCCCGCATCACCGGCCGTCAGTTGGGCGAGTGGGAAGGCGCCCACCACAGCGGCCAGGGCAGCGATGAACACCGCCTTGACCGTCAGGAATGCGCCGACGCCGCCCAGAGCTGATTTCCACACGCCAGCACCCTACCGGCGGGGTCCCACAACTACGCGGTCGGCGGCACCTCGTCACGCCGGGGGTAGGACGCCTGAGCCCCCCGTCGCGTCACGGCGACACCCGCCACCTGCGCAGCGAACGACGCCGCCTCGGCCAAGCCTGACCCCTCCGCCAACCGCACCGCCAACGCACCGACGAATGCGTCGCCGGCGCCGGTGGTGTCCACCGCCTCCACCACGGCGGCCGCGATGTGCATGGGTTCCGACGAACCCTCAGCCACGAACGCCCCCGCACCGCCCATCGTCACCACGGCAGACCGGGCGCCCCGGGCCAGCAGGCCCCGGGCGAGCTGGGCCCCGTCGTCGGGTTCCACGCTCAGGAGGAACGCGGCCTCGGACTCGTTGACCACCAAAGGGTCACATTCGGCGAGCAACTCGGCGGGCAACTCCCGGGCCGGCGCGGCGTTCAGGACCAGGCGCGCGTTCGGCGCGTGCCACACCGCCTCCACCACCGATTCCATCGGGATCTCCAGCTGTGCCACCACGACGGTGGCCTCAGCCAGCAGGTCCGCGTGCGAGGCCACAAACTCAGGGGTCACCCAGCGGTTGGCGCCGGGCGCCACGATGATCGAGTTCTCGCCGTCCGGGGTCAACATGATGATGGCGACCCCGGTGGGCGCCTCCACCCGCGACATCCCAGCCAGTTCGACGCCGGCCCCTGCCAGCGAGCCGATCAGCAGGTCACCGGTCGAATCGGTGCCGACGCAGCCGAGGAACGCCACCCGACCGCCCACCAGCCCTGCGGCGACCGCCTGGTTCGCGCCCTTGCCGCCCGGGGTGAACACCAGGTCTGAGCCGAGGATGGTCTCCCCGCCGTCGGGCCGGTGGTCGATCTCGACGACATGGTCGACGTTCGCCGACCCAACCACGACCACATCCGCCATCTCGGCACCTCCAGCTCTCGACCGCAGCGTTGCGGTCCGATGCCAGACTAACGAATCCGGCGCACCGCGACAGGTGCACCGCAGCGCGACATAGGCTCGAGTCACCACTCCAGGAGAAGGGTTCCCCATGACAGACCGTCTCAAGTCCCTGACAGACGCCGGAGTTTCCATCTGGCTCGACGACCTCTCGCGCGACCGCCTCACCACGGGCAACCTCGCCGAACTCATCGCGACGAAACACGTCGTCGGGGTGACCACGAACCCCACCATCTTCGCCAAGGCCCTCAGCGACGGCGAGGCTTACGCCGAACAGCTCGCGGATCTCACCGATGTCGACGAGGCCATCCGTCTGGCCACCACCACCGACGTGCGCGACGCCGCAGACCTCTTCTGCGACATCTACGCCTCCAGCAACGGGTTCGACGGTCGCGTCTCCATCGAGGTCACCCCGGACCTGGCCCACGACACCGACGCCACCGTCACCCAGGTCCAGGAGCTCTACGACACCGTGGGCCGCGAGAATCTCCTCGTGAAGATTCCCGCGACCAGTGCGGGTGTCCCCGCCATCGCCGAGTCGATCGGGCGCGGCATCTCCGTGAACGTGACCCTCATCTTCGACGAGGGCCGGTACCGCGAGGTGATGGACGCCTACCTCACCGGCCTCGAGACCGCCGACGCGGCCGGGCGCGACCTCAGCAAGATCCACTCCGTCGCGTCGTACTTCATCTCCAGGGTCGACGCCGAGATCGACGCCCGGCTGGAGAAGCTGGGCCGCGAAGAACTGAAGGGCAAGGCCGCCATCGCCAACGCCCAGGTCGCCCTCGGCGCCTACGAGGAGGTCTTCGGCTCCGAAAGGTTTGCCGCGCTGAAGGCGAAGGGCGCCAACCCGCAGCGACCCCTCTGGGCCTCCACGAGCACGAAGGACCCGTCCTACCCGGACACGATGTACGTCAGCGAGCTGGTCGCCCGCGGCGTGGTCAACACCATGCCCGAGAAGACCCTCGAGGCCTTCGCCGACCACGGCGTCGTCGGTCGCCCCATGGAAGGCACCGAGGAGGAGGGCCGCCGGGTCCTCCGGGAGATTTCCGACGCGGGCGTGGACCTCGCTGACGTCTTCCAGGTGCTGGAAGACGAGGGCGTGGAGAAGTTCGCCGTGAGTTGGAGGGAACTCCAGGAGACGGTCCGCGCCGCGCTCACCTCCTGACCTGCCACCCCATAGGCAACTGCTCACCCAAGAGCGTGGATCCTGGAACGCGCGCGCCTGTTCCTGGCTAGGGTCCTGCCTATGGGGGAAACACGGTCAGCACCGGATTTTGCTTTCGACGGGCAAGGCATCAGCCAATCCCGCGGCAGCCAACGGCCCAGTTACAGCGATTGGGCACCCGCTGGCGCCCCTCCACCTGATCCCACGGTTGACCTGCTCTACTCGACGGCGGGCTCACGGCTGTCGGCCCAGGCTCAGGCGGCGCGCGCGGCCGAGGCGACGGGCCCATTCGTGCAGCAACCCTATGGTCCTGCTGCCGCCCCGTCGCCCTGGGAGATCGGCAGGGTGGGCGAGCAGGTTGTGGCGCACGAGTTGATCCGGCTTCGCGAGCTCGACCCGCGCTGGGGCTATCTCCACTCCATCCCCGTCGGCCAGAACGGTGCCGACATCGACCACCTGCTCATCGGCCCCGGCGGAGTGTTCACCATCAACACCAAGCATCACGCGGGCGGGAAGCTGTGGGTGGCCGGTGGGACCTTCATGGTGAACGGGTGCCGACAGCCCTATGTGCGCAACAGCAGGCACGAATCTCAGCGCGCCGCACGGCTCTTGGCCAGAGCACTGGGCAGGCCCATCCCCGTGGTTGGTGTGATCGTTCCGGTGAAGGCCCGGGCGCTGGAGGTCCGTGAGCAGCCGGGTGACGTGTGGGTGATCCCGTGCGAGCACCTCGCAGGCTACTTCTACTCCTGTCGGCCCGCCCTCCCCCAGGAGACGGTGATCGCGATATTCGACGAAGCACGCAAACCTCAGACCTGGTTGACGAAGGCCGCCCCACAGACAGAATGCGCACCGCGGTCGCAGCAACCCGGTCCCACCCAGGAACCGATGGAGACGGATTCCTTCACATTCCGACGGTGGCGCAATTTCGGACATGACCGCCTCTACGTCGCTCGCAAAGCAGATGGCCATCAGCTCGGCTATTGGAATCTGGGAACGAACGGCTCACACCCCACGGATGACGAAGTCAAGGGCGAGTTGGGCCTTGCCTTCTACGAATGGAAGCAGGCCAACGGTTCCGAGTAGATCACGCCTGCGCGCGCTGGTGTCCTCCCGGGCAACGCTCCGCTCGCCAGTGCAGGTGGCAGTAGAACGCACCACACTCCACACAGTGGCCGAGCAGGTCGTCGCTCACGGACTCCAGAGCCTCGACGTCACCCTCGGACAACCGACGGTGGAGCGCTGCGGCGCTGTCGTCGTCCAGTTCGATGGCCTCACCCACCACACCGTTGTCCAGCCCGCCGGCCTGCATCATCATCCGCCAGCCGTCGGTGTCCGTCCGGTTGGAGTGCAACTGCTGGGAGCGGGCATCCCAGCATCCCCAGCGCTCCGGCATGTCGCCTGGCCCGAGCACCTCGAAGACCCCCGTGCTCAGGCCGCACTTGGCGCACTGCGGCGCGAAATAGAAGCCGCGGCGGCCGGGGTGCTGACTCATGAATCCCAAGATACGACAACCCGGAGCACGAACCGGTCCTGCAGCGCGGCAACCTGCTGTCCACGGACTTCTGCGGTCACGCCACGAGGTCCTAGTCCTTGTAGAGGGGGACTTCCTCCTCGAAGCGCTGCTCGATGGTCTGTAGCAGGATCGGGTCGACGCCCACCTCGGCGATCTTGGGACCGCCGTTGGAGCCGAACCAATCGCGGGCAGAGTCGATGATCCGCCGCACGGCCTCGTCCTCGTTCACCTGGGAGGTGTCCACCACCAGGTCATAGCTGTCCTCTGCTGCCCAGTTCTCCCCGTAGTAGCGGCGGACGAAGCGGGTCTTCGTGTCAACATCGCGCTCGACCAGCTCCGCGGCGACGCCCCGGGACACCCGATTGTCTTCCATGACGCGCCTGACCCGGTCCTCGTCCGGCGCCGTCACGAGCACATTGAACACGTCGGAGTGCCCCTTCAGCACGGCGAAGCCGCCGCGCCCCAGGATGACGACGTCGTATTTGGCGGCCAAGGTCACCAGCGTCTTGTTCATCCAGTCGATGGTCTGCGCGGTGTTCTCGTTGAACAGGTCGAGCAATGTCGGTGGCTTGTCGTAGAGCTCCGAGAGCCTGATCAGTCCGAATTCACTGATGACGCGATCGACGAAGGGGCGGTCCGCGAACTTCCAGCCCAGCTCCTGGGCTACCCGCTCAGCGATTCGCCCACCGTACGATCCAAGTTTGCGGGAAACGGTGATGGCACTCATGTCAGTCCCTCCTCAGGGCGCGCAACGGTGCGCCTGCTCGGGTACCCAGTCTACCCGGCGGGACCCGAATATGTCACGACATTCCTCCCGCTGACAGCCCCTGCCCGGCGGTACAGATCAGGATTCGATGACGCTTTTCGCACGTGCCATCTCACTCGCGGAGTCCAGCGACAGTTCGGGAAGCGCGGGATCCATGCTCCGGTACTGGCCCGGACCGATCTCCTTGAATCGACCCTGAGCCATACCCGCGGTTACGTAGCGACCGTGCTTATCCACCCCCACCAGGAAGAGTAGATCCGGCAGGTCGCTCGTCAGCTCAGGCGTGCCGCCCACTTCGTAGGCGACACCGTCCACCACACCGCCCACCTCGAGGATCTCAATCTGATCGCCCGCCTCGAGGTTGCCCGCGAACGACTCTGTGACCACGGCGTTGTAGACCGTCGTCGGAGTCGCCAGCTCCTTGAGTTCGGCTGGGGACGGCGTATGCGTGGTGCCTGCGTAAGGGTTGATGAGTGGGTCGTCGGAACTGTAGTCGGGGAGCATCAACTCGCCGCGCCATCCGACGATCCGCACCGAGACCATGACATCCGACTTCGCTGCCATGTCATCAATAGTTTCGTAGAAGACCGGCGACGCCAGGATAACTACCGTGGCAGTGGGAGACCGGGGTGCCGGCGTCGGCGTCGCGGCACCGGAAGGAGACGCCGAAGTCGCCGTTGCCCCGCAGGCGGTGAGCATCAGGGCGAGCCCGAGAACGAGTCTCTTCATGGACACAAGCTTCCGGTAGCGGGTGAGACGTGGAGTCTGTCGAAATGCTACCGATACCGTACGCCAGACGCCGACGACCCCGCTGAGGGCGCTGCGAAAGGGTCTGTAAATGCAACAAACCCCCCGAACGAGGTTCGGGGGGTTTGCTATAAAGAAGTCCGGCGGCGTCCTAGTCTCCCACGAGGTCCCCCTCGCAGTACCATCGGCGC
>NZ_PQFE01000025.1:0-28470 GCF_022342445.1 Tessaracoccus sp. ZS01
CCCGTCGACCCCGTGAAACTCGGGTGGGGTGGCCAAGGGGTCTGGCCGGGGCCACTCCTGCGGGGGCATACTTGCCCGGTGGCAGAGCATGATCGGATCAAGGTCCGCGGCGCGCGCGTCAACAACCTCAAGGACGTCTCGGTCGACGTCCCGAAGCGGCAGTTGACCGTCTTCACCGGAGTCTCCGGTTCGGGCAAGTCGTCCCTGGTGTTCGGCACCATCGCGGCGGAGTCGCAGCGCCTCATCAACGAGACCTACCCCGCGTTCGTGCAGAGCTTCATGGCCTCCCCCGCCCGGCCGGACGTGGACCGGCTGGAGAACCTGTCGGCCGCCATCGTCGTGGACCAGGAGCGGATGGGAGCCAACAGCAGGAGCACCGTCGGCACCGCCACCGACGTCAACTCGTTGCTGCGGCTGGTCTGGTCCCGCCTGGGCACGCCCCACGTGGGACCCAGCTTCCACTTCTCCTTCAACACGCCGCAGGGCATGTGCCCGGCCTGCGAGGGCAACGGGAAGGTGTCGGCCGTCGACGAGTCGCTCATCGTCAACACCGATCTCTCCCTCAACGACGGCGCCATCACCGTCCCCGGCTACGGGGTGGGGACCTGGCAGTGGAAGATGTACGGCGAGGACCCGGAGCTGGACCCGGACAAACCAGTCAAGGACTACACGCCGGCGGAACTCGAGCGGTTGATGTACGACCCCGGCACCCGGGTGAAGTTCCTGGGCATGAACACCACGCACGAGGGCATCGTCGTGCGCGTGAAGCGCCAGTTCCTCAACCCGGAGAAGGAGGCCGGCCAAAAGCACATCCGCGAATTCGCGGAGCGGATCGGCACCTTCGTCGCGTGCCGCGAGTGCGGTGGCACGCGGCTCAACGAGGCGTCGCGCTCCGCTGAGGTCGACGGCGTGACGCTGCCCAGCGCGCTGGCGTGGCAGGTCTCCGACCTGCGCGAATGGGTCCTGGAACTGGCAGGCCGCACCACCTCCGCCAAGGCGCTTCCCGTCCTCACCGCGCTGGCGGACCAACTCGGCTCGCTGGCGGAAGTGGGGCTGGGCTACCTGTCGCTCGACCGCGAATCCGGCACGCTGTCCGGCGGCGAGGCCCAGCGGGTCAAGATGGTGGGCCACCTCGGATCCGCGCTGACGGACGTGACCTACGTGTTCGATGAGCCCACCGTCGGCCTCCACCCGCACGACATCAACCGGATGATCGACCTCCTGCAGTCGCTGCGCGACAAGGGCAACACCGTGCTCGTCGTGGAACACAAGCCGCAGGTCATCGAGCGGGCGGACCACATCGTCGACATCGGCCCCGGCGCCGGCTCCGACGGCGGCGAGATCGTCTACGTCGGCGACCTCGAGGGCCTCAGGAGGTCCGGCTCCATCACCGGCGAACTGATGGACCACAAGCCCACGCTGCGCACCCACCGGCGCACGCCGTCGGGCGCGATGGAGATCCGGGGCGCCACGACGCACAACCTCAAGGGCGTCGACGTCGACGTGCCGCTCGGCGTGCTGACGGTGGTCACGGGCGTGGCGGGCTCAGGCAAGTCGTCGCTGATCCACGGCTCGATCCAATCGGGCGCGCTGAAGAAGGCCGGCGAGATCCGCGTGGTCGACCAGAGCGCCATCCGCGGCTCCATCCGCTCGAACCCCGCCACCTACACCGGTCTGCTGGACCCCATCAGGTCGGCGTTCGCGAAGGAGAACAAGGTCAAGCCAGCGCTCTTCTCCGCCAACTCGGCCGGTGCCTGTGAGAACTGCAAGGGCCTGGGCATCGTCTACACGGATCTGGGCATGATGGCCGGAGTGGCCAACACCTGCGAGGTGTGCGAGGGCCGACGGTTCACCGACGAGGTGCTGCAGTACCGGCTCCACGGGCTCAACATCGCCGAGGTGCTGGCACTGCCGATCGGGAGGGCCGCCGAGGTGTTCACCGCCGGCACCCCGAAGAAGATCCTGGACCGCCTCCTGGCGGTGGGCCTGGGCTACCTCAGGCTCGGGCAGCCGCTCTCAACCCTGTCCGGCGGCGAGCGCCAGCGCATCAAGCTCGCGATCCGCATGGCCGAGGGTGCCGGCGTCTACGTGCTGGACGAACCCACCACAGGGCTGCACCTCGCCGACATCGAGGCGATGCTGGAGATGCTCCACGGCCTCGTGGACCGCGGCAACTCCGTCATCGTGATCGAGCATTCGCTGGCCGTGATGTCGCACGCCGACTGGATCATCGACGTGGGCCCGGGCGCCGGCCACGACGGTGGCCGCATCGTCTACGAGGGTACGCCCGAAGGCCTGATGGATGCGGGCACCCTGACCGGCGACCACCTGAAGCAGTACCTGGCTCCCTGACCGCGAACCGGCAGGGTTCGAACCACCCGCAGGCGACTCAGCCGGCGACGTCGTGCAGGTGGTGGATCAGGTCGTGCGCGAAGTACAGGCCCAGTGACTGCGCCGTGAACTCGGAGCCGTTACCCCGCAGCCCCGCCCAGGACCACTGCTCCCCGACGGGCTCGGCCCACGCCTTCGCCGCGGCTTCGGCCCGTTCCTTGATGAGGACGGCCGTGGCGTGGCCGTTGGCCTTCCAGTACTCCTTCTCGACGGCGGCGGCGTCCTGGTCCCAGTCCTCGAACTCGGTGCCCGCGCCGTCGCTGTCCAGGATCAGGCCCAGGCGTTCCGTCATGACCGCCATGACGTCCGCCACGTGCTGCCCGTATTCGATGGGCGACCACGTCTCCGGCCACGGACGCTCCTCCGCGCCCTTCCGCTCGACGGCGACCTCAAACCGCTCGGCCGCACCCAGGATGAGCGCGGGCAGGTCCTCCGGCGACACCGTGCCGGGGTCGAAGCCGCACTCAGGACAGGCCCGGGAGGTGACCCAGGTCCAGTCCTTGACGTCAGCGACCGGGGTGACGGGTGCATTGGGCTCACTCATGGCACGACATTAGCGCCCGTGGCATTCAGGAGTTCGGCATCCGCCGTCGCCCGCAGCACGGAGGTGCGCTCCTGAGAGGGAACTGGGCAGCGATCATCCGGCGAGGATCACCAGCGGTCAGCTCAGCAGGCCGTGCCGGCGCGCCGCGGCGACCGCAGCGGTACGCGAATCAGCGTCCAACTTCCCGAACGCATGCACCAGATGGGTCTTCACGGTGCCCTCGGAGATGAACAACTGCCTGGCGATCTCCCGGTTGGTGCTCCCCTCGGCAACCAAACGCAGCACGTCGAGTTCCCGCGCACTCACGGCGGGCACGCCCTGCGACATCCGTTCGACGACGCGTACCTCGAGGTCGCGCGAGAGCACCAGCCGCCCGGCGGCCGCGTCGGCGATGCCCTCGATGATGTCTTCGGGCTGCGCATCCTTGAGCAGATACCCCGCGGCCCCGGCCAGGACGGCCCTGGCAATGTCGGAGTCGTTGTCGTAGGTGGTGAGGATCAGCACCGCCGGCGGGCGGGGCCGGCGTCTGACCGCCTCGGTGACGCCCACGCCGTCGAGTCCCTCTCCCAGCCTCAGGTCGCAGAGGACCACGTCGGGCGACAACTCGTCCACCAGCCGCAGTGCTTCCTCGCCCGTGGCTGCGGACCCGATCACCTCGATGGTGTCGGCCCCGCTCAGCAGCGCCGCGACGCCGGACCGCACCACCGGATGGTCGTCCACCAGCAGTACCCGGATCATGGCAACGCCTCGTCCGCCCGCACGAGGGGCAGGCGGGCGGTGACGGCCGTGCCACCTCCCGGCTCCGATTCGACGGTGAGCTCACCGCCCAGGTCTGCGAGGCGCTCGCGGAGAGCGCGCAGCCCGTAGCCCCCGTTCGTGGTGCGCTCCACCGTGACGGCCGGGTCGAATCCGACACCGTCGTCGACGACGTCAAGGTGGACGTGGTCCCCTGCGCGGGCCAGCTCGACTCCGACGCGGCCGGCCCGCGAGTGCTGGCGCACGTTGGCCAACGCGTTCTGCGCCGCGCGCAGCAGCGCCACCTCAGTGGACGTGGCGAGCCGGGGCAGCTCGGGGTCGACGGTGACGTCCCACTGCGCTCCGAGTGCTTCGGCCACCTCCGCCGTCAGGCGACGCAGCGGTGCGGCGAGGCCCCCTGCACCGGCCTCCTCGGGGGCCAAGGCGTAGACGACGCGGCGTGACTCCGCGAGGTTCTCAGTCGCCGTGGCCTCGATCTGGGCGATGAGGTCCCGGGCCGGGTCGTCGGCTGCTTTACGGCCCGCAGCCCGGGCAAGGAGCACGATGGAGGAGAAACCCTGCGCCAAGGTGTCGTGGATGTCGTGGGCGAGCCGGGTGCGTTCGGCCAGCTGACCGGCCTCGCGCTGCAGGCGCGCGGTCTCCTCGTGGGCGAGAAGCACCTCGGTGAGCAACCGGCGGTGCTCCGAGACCTCATGTTCGAACTTCAGCACCGCTCGGGAGAACCCCACGGCGATGAGCGCCCCGGAGAGCGGGCCCAGCACGGAGCCGATGGTGCCACCACCGGCCATGGTCAGCACCGTGACGATCATCGCGAGCGAAACCGCCGTCAGCAGCAGCGAGGTCAGGAGCGGCAGGAGCGCCGCCCCCAGCAGCCACAGAGGGAAGGCGATCCACAGATACGCCGGGGAGATCCACATCGTCCACCCCGACAGGGCGAACAGAATGCCCATCCACACGGTGAGGCCAACGGTGCCCAGCCGGTCGACGAATTGCAACCCGAGCACGAACACCAGGAGGGTGAGCAGCGCAATGGGCCAGGCGACCACCACGGCCGCGCCGCCGTCGGGGAGCAGGCTGGCGATGATCAGCAGGCCGATGAACAGCACCGCCTGACCGAACCGCAGCCACCAGGAGGCCGACCACAGGGGCGCGCGCGCGACGCCCACGTGGGCACGTCGGGAAGGGGTCGTCACGCCTCCACGGTAGCGGTGTCCAGTGGCTGGCGGGCGTCAGCCTTCAGCGCCTTGCCGAGGATGACGAAGAAGAACACCCAGGTGCCGGTCAGGATCATGTGACCGAGACCCGCGAAGCCGGGCCACATGGCGGAGGTGGCGATGGGAGCCTCGAGCACCTGGAGGGTGCCCTTCACCACCATGGAACCGAACGTAAGGGCGAGGCCGATGTTGTAGAGCAGGGTGAAAAGCTTGGCGCTCTTCTCCGCGATGGGGAAGACCTTGGCCAGCGCCAGGATGGCGAGGAACACCAGGGTCCCGAGCGCCAGTGCGTGCGTGTGGGCGGTCGACAGCATGGTGTCGCCGGTGAACTCGTTGATCTTGGTCATTTCGCGCCAGTAGAGGCCCGAGGCGAGTCCGAGGGCGGTCCAGGTTCCGGCGGAGAGGAAGAGTCGATTCAGCATGCATCCATCGTCGCGATTCCGCTCACAGGGTTCACCCGGCAGGCATCCATCCTTCGGTGGATCCAGCCGCCCCGGCCTCCCGGACGTCAGCGGGCGGCGGCGAAGGCGGGGAGGATGACCTCGCGGATCATCGATTCGCGCTGGTCGTGCGGCAGGAACGCCGCGCGCATCGCACCCACAATGGTCCGCTCGACGTCGTCGAGGTCCCAGCGGAACGTCTTCACCAGCTTGAGGTACTCGCGCGACATCGTGGTGTCGCTCATCAACCTGTTGTCACAGTTGACGGTCACGTTGAACTGGAGGCCCTTCAGGAGGTCGATGGGATGGTCCTTCATCTGCCCCGCGATGCCGGTCTGGAGGTTCGACGACGGCGCCACCTCGAGCGGGATCTGGGCATCGCGCACGTACGCGGCCAGCCGGCCGAACCGCACGCGGTCCTCCTCGATGGTCAGGTCCTCGACGATGCGCACGCCGTGCCCCAGACGGTTGCCGCCGCACAACTGCACGGCCTCCCAGATCGAGGGCGGCCCGAATGCCTCGCCCGCGTGGATGGTGAAGAACATGTTGTGCTTCTTGAGCAGGCGGAACGCACCCTCGAAGCGCGACGGAGGGAAGCCGTCCTCCGCCCCCGCAATGTCGAACCCGCAGACGGAGTCGTCGCGGTTGTCGATGGCCAGTTGCGCGATCTCGACGGTGGGGTCGTCCTGGCGCAGCGAGGTGAGGATCTGCCGCGCGACGATGGCGTGGCCCGACGCCGCGGCCGCCCTCATGCCGGAGGCCAAGCCGTCGCGCACCGCCTCGACAGACTGTTGCAGCGTCAGCCCCCTGCCCAGGTGCTGCGCGGGGGCCCAGCGCGCCTCGGCGTAGACGACACCGTCCTCGGCCTGGTCGACGACGAACTCGTGCGCCACCCGCTCGAGCTGCTCGGCGGTCTGCATAGCGGCGACCGTGTGCGCGAACGTCTCCAGGTAGCGCACCAGCGAGCCGGAGTCTGCGGCCTCGAAGAACCACCGGCGCAGACCCTCCGGATCCGTCGTCGGCAGCTCGTGGCCGTTGGCTGCGCAGTGCTCGATGACGGTTTCCGGGCGCAGCCCTCCGTCGAGGTGATCGTGGAGCGCAACTTTGGGTAGCGCGCGCAGGTCGTCGAGGCTCAGCATGGGCTCAGGCTACCGGGCAAGGCCGGGGAGCTGCTCCCGATCCGTGGCAAGCTGTAGCAATGGCTGCGCTGAACAGAAGAGCACTGATCGCGGGAACCGCAGCGGGCGGCTTCGCCCTGGCAACGGGTTGCACCGACGAAGGCTCGCCGGAGACACCCCCCTCCCAGAGCCCGACGTCGGCCTCGCCGACCGCGGCTCCTCGCAGCCCGTCGGCGTCAGCGTCGCCCAGCCCGTCGCCCGAGCCGAGCAGTCCCTCCCCCGAACCCTCTCCCACCCCGCAGATGGCCGAGTTGCCTGGCGGTGGCACCACCCCGTTCCCGGACCGCCGCATGGTCGCGCTCTACGGACACCCCACGGCCCCGGTGCTCGGCATGCTGGGCGAACAGCCACCCGCCCAGGCAGTCACCCGGGTCAACGCCCTCGTCGCCGAGTACCAGCAGCTGCTGCCCGACGAGAAGGTCATCGGGGCGTTCGAGATCATCGTCACGGTCGCCTCGGCGTCAAAGACGGCCGACGGTTCCTACTCGAACCGCACGCCGATCGAGACGATCATGCCGTGGATCGAGGCCGCTGAGGCCAACGACATCTACGTCATCATCGACCTGCAGCCCGGCCGCGTCGACTTCCTCACGCAGGCCAAGCTGTACGAGGAACTGCTCCGCCGCCCGTCGGTGGGTCTGGCGCTCGATCCGGAGTGGCGCCTCAAACCCAACCAGGTGCACCTGCGTCAGATCGGGCAGGTGGCAATCGAAGAGGTCAACGCCGTGGGCACCTGGCTGGCAGACCTGGTGCGCGACAACAACCTGCCGTCGAAGGTGCTCGTCCTCCACCAGTTCCAGCCCCGGATGGTGATCGACAGGGAGCGGCTCGACACCAGCCGCCCGGAGATCCAGTACCTCATGCACGCCGATGGGCAGGGCGGCCAGCCCGCCAAGCAGGCAACGTGGCAGGCGCTGCTGAAGGACCTCCCGCAGAACGTGTTCCTCGGCTGGAAGAACTTTGAGGACGAGGACCTGCCCATGCTGACGCCTCAGCAGACGGTGGCGCAGGTCAAGCCGTTGCCCCACCTCGTGTCATACCAGTAGACGCGTCGGCCATCCATTTGCTCATTGCACGCCAGCCGCAGCGCCGCGGAGGGCGTGCGGTCAGGTGAGGTTGCCGGGGCCGAAGGCCTGTGGCAACATCTCCGCCAACGTCACGATGCCGGCCGGGGTCTCCATCAGCAGGTCTGCGCCGCCGTGCTCGAAGAGCAGCTGGCGACACCGTCCGCAGGGCGTGATCACCTCACCCCGCGTCTCCCCACCGACGCAGGTGAACGCCACCAGGCGCCCACCCCCACCGGCGACGAGGTCCGAGATCAGCCCACATTCTGCGCACAGCGTGACGCCGTAGCCGGCGTTCTCCACGTTGCAGCCGCTCACCACGCGCCCGTCGTCCACCAGCGCCGCGGCCCCCACCCGGAACTTCGAGTAGGGGGCGTAGGCGCGGGTCATGACGCTGAGGGCGGTGGCCCGCAGCGACTCCCAGTCGATGCTCGTCATCAGTGGCTCTTGATGAAGTGTGCGCCATCTGCGGCAGGGGCCCGCACGCGTCCGACGAGGCCCGCCACCGCGATGATGGTGGCCAGGTAGGGCAGCATCTCGATGAAGTCGCTGGGGATGGGCAGCTGCATGAGCTTCGTGTTCTGGGCCAGCGCCCGGGCGAAGCCGAAGAACAGCGCCACGAGCGCGCCGAGGACGGGGTGCCAGCGGCCCATGATCACCGCGGCCAGAGCGATGAAGCCGTTGCCCGCCGTCGGGTTGTTGTCCTGGAACGACCCCACCGAGCCGATGGTGAAGTACGCGCCACCGATGCCGGCGAACACGCCGGCGAGCAGCACGGCCGAGGCCTTGGTCCAGAGCACGTTGATGCCGACGGTGTCTGCAGCGTGCGGGTGTTCGCCCACCGAGCGGACCCGGAGGCCCCACTTGGTGCGGAACAGCAGGAACCACACCAGCGGCACCGCGACGAACGCGATGTAGGTGAGGGGCCGCTGCGTGAACAGGATGGGCCCGAGGAAGGGGACGTCCGCGAGGCCCGGGATCTGGATGGGCAGCATGGGCCGCACGTTGCTGTAGGTGGCGATGTCCTTGGCCACCAACTGCTGGTAGATGAAGCCCGTGAGGCCCGTGGCCAGCACGTTGATGACGACGCCGATGATCACGTGGTCTACCAGGTAGCGCAGCGTGAACAGCGCCAGGATCCCGGCCATCATGACGCCGGCCAAAGCGGCCGCGAACAGCGCCGCGACGAACGACTGCGTCAGGCTGTAGGTCAGCGAGGCCGAGAACGCCGCGGTGAGGAACATGCCCTCGATGGCGATGTTCACGACGCCCGCTCGCTCCGCCAGTACGCCGCCCAGCACGCCGAAGAACAGCGGCGTGGCGTATTCGAGCGTGAGGTTCAGCTGGCTGGTGAGCGTGAAGGGCAGCGGCGAGCTGGCCGCGGCCCACACGAGGAAGCCGACGACGATGCCCAGGCCGGCGACCACGGCCGCCAGCGTGCGCATCCTGCCCCTGAGCTTCCCGGTGAGGTAGCCGATACCGGCGCCGAGTACCAGCAGTGCCGCGATGAGGACCGTGGCGGTGCCGGGCAGTTCCAGCGTGGGCAACTGCACCTCGGAGAAGGCATCGGACAGGGCGATCCGCCCGGACTTGTTGACGGTGAACGCCATGAGCAGCAGCGCGACGCCCATGACGGCGATCAGGGTGCCGGTGGAGAGGCGCTGGGCCTTCGCCTCCGGCGACTCGACCTTCTTGACGAGGCGCAGGTCGCTGTCCGGGATGGGCAGGGTCTGGGTGCTCATGCTTCAGCCACCTTCGCGACAGGAACGGAACGACGCTTGGTCTTGCGCTCGTTGAGGAACGGCAGCAGCCACGCGACGAACGCGGGCGCGGCCACGAACAGCACGACGAGGGCCTGGATGAGGTCTGTCAGTTTGTCCGGCGTGTTGGCCATCGTGACCATCGTGCGGCGCGACGCCTTGAGCGCGCCGAACAACAGGCCGGCGAGCACCACTCCCAGTGGTCTCGATCTACCGAGCAGCGCCACCGTGATGGCGTCGAAGCCCAGCGTGCCGATGATCGTGCCGGTCATCTGGGTGGGCGTGCCGGTGAGCAGTTCGGGGGCGGTCACTGCCTGCACCCCGGCCAGGCCCGCGAGGCCACCGGCGAGGGCCATGGTGAGGATGGTCACGTTGGCCACGCTGGCGCCGGAGGTGGCGGCGGCGTTCGGGTTCAGGCCCACCGCCTTCAGATGGATGCCGAACTTGGTGCGCTCCAACAGCCACCAGCAGACGATCGCCGCGGCGACGGCCAGGAAGAAGCCGAGGTGCAGCCGCGTGCCTGCAAGGCGCGGGAGCGTGGCGGTCCACTCGAGGACCGGCGAGATGGGATCTGCGCGGCCAGGGGTCTGGAACGCCGGCTGCAGCATGAGGAACGCCAGGAACGAACCGGCGATGTAGTTCATCATGATGGTCACGATGACCTCATGCGCGCCGGTCTTCGCCTTCAACAGCCCGACGATGCCGCCCCAGACGGCGCCGGCGACGATGCCCACGACGATGGCCAACGGCAGATGGATGAAGATCGGCAGGCCCTTGATGCTGAAGCCGATGAACGCGGCCGTCAGGCCACCCAGCATCTCCTGGCCCTGGGCGCCGATGTTGAACAGCCCGGCGCGGAACGCCACGGCTACACCGAGGCCCGCGCAGATCAGGGGCGCCGCCTCCGCCGTCGTGTTGGTGATGGCCACCCAGGAGCCCATGGACCCGACCCACATGGCGTAGAACGTGGCTGAGATCTTGTCCCACGAGGCGACGAGCGCGTCGCTGGGACGCGAGAAGAAGTAGCCCCACGTGGAGGCGACCTCCGCGTCCGTGAACACCATGACGAACGAGCCGACGATGAACGCGAGGATCAACGAGGCCACCGTGATGATGGTGGAGGTGACCCACGACGGACGGGGTGCCTTCACTTTGTCACTCATTGCCGGCCTCCTTGATCGTGGCGAGCGCGTCCTCGTGGCTGATACCGGCCATCATGAGGCCGAGCACATTGCGCGGGGTGTCAGGCGGAACGATGCCGACAATCTTGCCGCGGTACATGACGGCGATCCGGTCTGCGAGGGACTCGACCTCCTCCAGCTCCGTGGACACGAGCAGCACAGCGGTGCCGCGGTCGCGTTCCTCGACGATGCGGGTGTGGAGGAACTCGATGGCGCCCACGTCCACGCCGCGGGTGGGCTGGTTGGCGACGAGCAGTGACAGGTCGCGCGACAGTTCGCGGGCGAGCACCACCTTCTGCTGGTTGCCGCCGGAGAGCGAGCGCACGGGTTGTGTGTGTGAGCCGGCGCGGATGTCGAACTCCTCGATGCGGGCCACCGCGTTGTCCGCGATCTTCTTCAGCTGCAGCGAACCGCCGCGCGAGAACTCGTCGAGGTTGTTGAGCACGAGGTTCTCCGCAATGGAGAACTCACCGATGAAGCCGTCGCGGTGCCGGTCCTCCGGCACGTAGCCGAGGCCGGCTTTGATGGTCTTCGCCGGCTTGGCGCGGGTGATGTCCACCCCGTCGAGGGTGGCGGTGCCGCTGAGCGCCGTCCGGGTGCCGAGCAGGGTTTCGACAAGTTCGGTCTGGCCGTTGCCCTGCACGCCGGCGATGCACACGATCTCGCCGCCGCGCACATCCAGGCTGAGGTGGTCGACGGCGACCTGACCCGACGGGGCGGCCACCGTCAGTTCATTGATCGTGAGGCGGGGTTCGCCGGGCTCCGCCGGCTTCTTGTCCACCTTCAGTGACACCGAGCGGCCCACCATCATGGTGGCCAGCTCGGCCTCGGAGGCGCCGGGCTCCGCCTTGCCGACGACCTTGCCGCGGCGGATGACCGTGATGTCATCGGCGACCTGGCGCACCTCGCGCAGCTTGTGCGTGATGAAGACGATCGCCCTGCCTTCGTCGCGGAGGGCCTTCATGACGAGCATCAGCTCGTCGATCTCCTGCGGAGTGAGCACCGCCGTCGGCTCGTCGAAGATGAGGTACTGCGCGCCGCCCGCGAGGGCCTTGAGGATCTCCACGCGCTGCTGGATGCCCACCGGCAGGTCTTCGACCAGCGCGTCGGGGTCCACAAACATGTTGTAGCGCTCGCTCAGTTCGCGCACCGCCTTGCGGGCGGAGTTGATGTCGAGGAGGCCGCCGCTCCCGGGTTCGCGGCCGAGCACCATGTTCTCCGCGACGGTGAACACCGGGATCAGCATGAAGTGCTGGTGCACCATGCCGATGCCCTTGGCCATGGCGTGCTTCGGGTTCGTGAGGTTGAGCACCTCATCACCCATCCGGATCTCACCCTCGTCCGGCTGCAGGAGCCCGAAGAGGATGTTCATCAACGTCGAT
Organism: Tessaracoccus sp. ZS01; assembly: GCF_022342445.1. NCBI lineage: Bacteria > Bacillati > Actinomycetota > Actinomycetes > Propionibacteriales > Propionibacteriaceae > Tessaracoccus > Tessaracoccus sp. ZS01. The sequence goes on from NZ_PQFE01000025.1 coordinate 11,911, forward strand.
TTGCCGGCGCCGTTCTCGCCGAGAAGGCAATGGATGCGCCCCGGCGTGATGTCGACCGTGATGGCGTCATTGGCCGTCAGCGATCCGAATCGCTTGGTGATGTGGTCCAGCGTCAGCGTCGGTGCCTGCGCGGTTGTTACTGTCACGTCGGAGTTCCTCCCCTCGCCTGGTGCGGCGTGGTTCGTAGCGTAGCGGGTCGACGACGGCGCGGCCTGAGGGCGGCGCCGAAACCCTGTGGGATGGTGCGAAGAGAAGGGGAGGGACGCGCCGTTGCGCCCCTCCCCTGGGTCAACTCAGCGAAGCTCAGGGCTGGCTGGGCGACGTGATTTCGATGGTGCCGGCAATGATGTCTTCCTTGACCTGCTCGACCTCGGCCTTGAGTTCCTCCGGGATCTTGCTGTCGAAGTCGTGGTAATCGGACAGCAGAACGCCGCCGTTCTCCAAGGTGCCGACGTACGGCTCGGAGGAGAAGTTGCCTTCGAGGGCCGCCTTGATGGCCTCGAACACGGCAACGTCCATGCCCTTCTCGACGGACGTCATGATCTGCGCACCGTACTCGGGAGCGGACTCGTAGCCGTCGGTGTCGACCCAGATGGCGTTGACCTTGCCACCGGATTCCTGGGCGGCCTGGAGAGCGCCGATACCGGCGGGGCCGGCCACGGGGAGGAGCACGTCAGCGCCCTGAGCGATCAGGGTGTTGGCGGTGTTCTTGCCACCGGGGATGTCACCGAACGGGTTGTTGCCGCCGATGAACTGGCCGTCCTGCTTGGCCTCGTCCCAACCGATGACCTTGACGGAAGCACCCTTGGCCTCGTTGTAGTGGTTGACGCCCTCGTGGAAACCGTCCATGAAGATGGAAACGGTGGGGTAGTTGGCGCCACCGAAGGTGCCGACGGTGCCGGTCTGGCTCATGCCCGCGGCGAGGTAGCCGGCCATGAACGCGGGCTCTGCAGCGTTGAACAGCAGGCCCTTGGCGTTGTCGACGCCTTCGAACGAGCCGAAGTCGACGATCGCGAAGTTGGTCTCGGGGTTCTGCTTGGCGGCGGCCTCAGTGGCGTTGGCGAGAGCGAAGCCGACCGTGACGATGATGTTGCAGTTGGCGTCGATCATGGCCTGGACGTTGCCGGCGTACTCGGCTTCGGCGTTGGACTCGATCTGGTTGGTGGCGATGCCGAGTTCATCCTTGGCGCGCATGAGGCCGTTGTAGGCCGTCTCGTTGAAGGACTTGTCATCGAAGCCACCGGCGTCGGAGACCATGCAGGCGGTGAAGTCAGCGGCATCCACGCTGCCGGACGCGCTGGCCGAGGCGGAAGCGTCGGTCGAGGGCTCCGTCGAGGGGCTCTCTTCCGTGCCAGGGCTTTCCTGGGCGCTGGTCTCAACGGCTGCGGAAGTTTCCGTGCCGGGTTCGGTGGTGGCGGGCGGTTCGGCGCAACCGGCCAGCGCGAGGGCGCTGGCCGCGGCGACCGAAACGAGGCTGAGCAGGGACTTCTTCACGAAGATCCTCCTTGTTGGTCCAGTTTCAGTGGGGCAACCCGACAATACCGCCGCTTGGCTGGGACTTTTGTTGCGCCGCAGTTGATCGTTATAGATACGCAACAATCGCGGGAGCGATCACACCACCTGACGCACCAGAGCGGCCGCGGAGCGGATCATCTGCAGCGTCTGCTGCCGCCAGTCCACCTCCTGGCTGCGGTACGGACCCGTCGCCAGGGAGATGATCACAGCCGCGGCCCGCAGCCTCAGTTCGACGGGGTCCACACGTCGGTCGAACACGGGCACCCAGCGCGCCAACAGGTCGCGTACCTTGGCCTCCTGTTCCGGGTTCATCCGTTGGATGGTGGAAAGGTGCCCGATGAGGCACGCCAGGTCGTCGGCGCGTCTGCCGGGGCCGATGGTGTCGACGTCGAGCATGCCGACGATCCGGCCCTCCGAGACGCGCAGCTGACCCTCGTGGAAGTCGCCGTGGGTGGCCTCGTCGCCGGGCGGGAAGACGGCGAGCCGCCTGGTGATCACGTCGGTCATCCACGCCAGTTCGTCGGCCGCGTCGGGCAGCGTGGCCGACACCATCCGCGAATAGTGGCCGACGGCCTCGGCCCAGGGGGCGCGACGCTCCAAACGGGCGACGGCGGGCGGCATCGCGTCGAGGATCCCGACGAGGTCCTCCGCGGTGCAGGGGTCGCCGGGTTCGAACAGCGCCCTGGCCAGCGCCATGCCCGGCAGTTCGCGGGTCACGAGGAGGTGGTCAGGGGTGGCGAGTGCCACTTCAGGCGCGGGGATGCCGGCATCGCGGAGCATCGTGTGCTTGGCCAGCACGTCCGCGAACAGTCTCTCGCGCAACACCTTGACGTAGAAGACCTCGTGCGGGTCGTTCACGACCACCTTCACCACCGCGCGTCGACGGGGGCGGTAGCCGATCATCACCAGCGACAGCTGGCCGCCCGTCACCGGACGCGCCAGCACTCCCCCGGCGTTGAGCGCCCCTGCCATCTTCTCCGGGAAGGCCGCCGTTGGTAGCCCGAGCAGGTCCGGGTCGTTGGGGTAGAGCCACACGGCGACCCGGCGGTTGCCGTCGTCGAAGATCTCCGCGCGCGCATCAGAGGCGGACAGCTCGCCGGTGCGGGCGCTCACCCCGAGCAGTTCTGTGCGTTCACCGTGGGGCCAGCGGATCTGCGCCAGGTAGGTGGCGGTGGTGGAATGCTCCGGCGCGGCGTCGACGTGGTCGAGCGACCAGCTCACCAGGCTGCCGCCCTGGTGCTCGACGGCGGCCCGCAGCAGCGGCTCGACGCGGGGCCCGGTGAGCAGCCCCATGCCGTCGTCAGGCATCCGGGTCCCCCTCCTGGTGCGGCGCCGAGCTCTCCTGCTGTGGCTCCGCAGCCACCTCGCGGCGCAACGTGAACCACGCGGCGCGTCGGCCGTCCAGCTCGCGGACCTCGAGCGTGTACCAGGCGGCGCGCGCCCCGGCGGAGTTCCGCACGGGTTCCAGCATGACGTTGATCAGGCCGCCCGGCACCGGCAGCTTCCCCACCACGGACATGTAGTAGCCGGCGACGGTGTCGTAGGGGCCCTCTGGGATGACGTGGCCCGTCAGCTCGGCGAACTCTTCGATGGTGGTCAGCCCGTCGACCTCATTGACCTCGCGCGCCGCATCGCCGTCGGCCAGGTCGTACTCGTCGGTGATGTCGCCGATGAGTTCCTCGAACAGGTCCTCCAGCGTCACGATGCCCGCCGTGCCGCCGTACTCGTCGCGCACGATGGCGAGGTGGGCGCCTCGGCTGCGCATCGCAGTCATGGCGGTGAGGATCTTGACGGTCTCGGGCAGGAAGAGCACGTCACGGGCCAGCGAGCGGACGTCGCCGGAGCGGGCGGCGCCCTCCACGTCCATGAGGTCGCGCACGTGGATGAAGCCGACGATGCGGTCAGAGGAACCGTCGGTGACCGGGTAGCGGGAATGGGGGGCGCCGCGCACCTCCCGGTAGGCCAGCGAGATGGGCATGTCGGCCGGCAGGAAGTCCACCTCGGTGCGCGGCACCATCACCTCGCGGAGGCTGAGCTCGCCGGCGTCGAAGAGTTCGTCGACGATGCTGCGTTCCTCCACCCCGAGAGTGGTGGAGCTGATGACCATGGCCCTCAGCTCCTCGTCGGTGACGGCATCCTTCGACTGCGTGGGGTCGCCGCCTAGGACCCGCACCAGGAAGTTGGTGCTGATGTCGAGCATCCAGATGAGCGGCCGGGCCAGCGTCGCGATGCCGGAGACCAGCGGCGCCAGCGCCAGCGAGAACGTCTCCGGGCGCTGCATGGCGAGGCGCTTGGCGGTGAGCTCGCCCACCACGATGGAGAAGTACGCGATCACCACGGTGGTGAGCACCAGCGACAGCGGTGCGGCAACATTCTCCGCCATCCCCCATCCCACCAGGACCGGGACGAGGCGGGCGCCGATGGTGGCGCCACCGAAGGCGGCCGAGAGCATGCCGGAGATGGTCACACCGATCTGCACGGCGGATAGGAAGAGGTTGGGGTTGCTGGTGAGCCGCTCGACGGCGTGACCGCGGCTGCCCTTCAGCGAGAGGCGCCGGATCTGTGACTCCCGCAGGGTGACCAGAGCCATCTCGGCGGCCGCAAAGACCCCGCCGATGATGATGAACAGCCCGATGAGGGCGATCTCTCCTAGCAACAGGAGGCCTGGTCAGCGGAAGATGACCGTGCGGTCACCGTCGGTCAGTACACGGTGCTCAGCGAACAGGCGCACGGCCTCGGCCAGCGTCTGCGACTCCTGGGCCTGACCCTTGCGGACCAGCTTGGCCACGTCCATCGTGTGGTCGACGCGGACGACGTTCTGCTCGATGATGGGGCCCTCGTCGAGGTCGCCGGTGACGAAGTGGGCGGTGGCACCGATGAGCTTGACGCCGCGGGTGTGTGCCTGGCGGTAGGGGTTGGCGCCCTTGAAGCCGGGCAGGAACGAGTGGTGGATGTTGATGGCCCGGCCGGCGAGGAACTCGCACAGCTCCGGGCTGAGGATCTGCATGTAACGCGCGAGCACCACCAGCTCCACATCCTCCTCCTCGACGACCCTGCGGATCTCGGCCTCGAAGGCCGGCTTGGTCTCGGGGGTGACGAAGCGGTGCTTGAAGGGCACGTCGTAGAACGCGGCCATGGGCGCGAGGACGGCGTGGTTCGCCATGATGCCCACGACGTCGATGGGCAGGTCGCCGCCCTTCCACCGGAACAACAGGTCATTGAGCGCGTGACCGGCCTTGGAGGCGAGCAGCAGGGTCCGCACCGGACGCGTCGCGTCGTCCACCTGCAGCCGTGCTTCGAACCCCTGGGTGGCCGTGTCGATGGAGGTGTGCAGCGCCTCGGGATCTGCGTCCTCGACGTGGATGCGGGTGAAGAACCGGCCGGTGTCCGGGGAGGAGAACTGCTGGAGTTCTGTGATGTTCCCGCCTGCCTGGACGATGCCTCCGGTGATCGCGTGGACGATGCCGGGGCGATCAGGGCAGTCGAGAGTGACGACGAGCTGATGCATGGCGCTCAGCCTAGCGGTATGCGGTGCGGTGCCCCGCGGGCGAGGTCACCCATGCCCGGTGCTGCCCCCTGGACAAAACCGCTCCGGGTGATGGGATAAATCACAGATTCGCGCAAACGAACTGCCCGATTGCTAGCATGCAGGCGCGCAACGATGCGCCACGCCTGAGGAGAATCCGTCATGGATGACGTCACATCGCCCCACCGGGGCATCATTCCCCCAGAGGAGTTCCACCGGGTCCAGCAGTCGGAGAACTTCCAACACCTCAAGAAGGTGTTCCGCTCGTTCGCCTTCCCCATGACGGTGGTGTTCCTCGTCTGGTACCTCGCCTACGTCCTGAGCTCGATCTTCGCGAAGGACCTGATGATGACGCCGGTGTTCGGCAACGTCTCGGTGGGCTTCCTGTTCGGCATCGGCCAGTTCATCAGCACCTTCCTGATCACCTGGCTGTACATCCGTTACATGACCCGCAAGGTCGACCCCATCGCAGGCGAACTGCGCACTGAACTGGAGGGCCACTCACGATGACCATCCTCGAAACCCAGTTGCTGGGCAACCCGCTGATCAACATCGGCATCTTCGCCGGGTTCGTCGTCATCACCATGTTCGTGGTGATCCGCGTGAGCCAGGGCGGCAAGAAGCGCGCCAGCGACTTCTACACCGGCGGCGCCCAGTTCGACGGCCGCCAGAACGGCTTCGCGATCGCGGGCGACTACCTCTCCGCCGCGTCGTTCCTCGGCATCGTCGGCGCCGTGGCGCTCTACGGCTACGACGGCCTCCTCTACTCGGTCGGCTTCCTCGTCGCCTGGCTGGTCGCGCTGCTGCTGGTGGCCGAACCCCTGCGCAACACCGGCAAGTACACGATGGCCGACGTGCTGAGCTTCCGCATGCGTCAGAAGCCTGTCCGCACCGCCGCTGCCACGTCGACGCTCGTCATCTCCTTCTTCTACCTGCTGGCCCAGATGGCCGGCGCAGGTGCGCTGGTGTCGCTGCTGCTGGGCATCAGTTCCGGCTGGGGCCAGAACCTGGTCATCGGCATCGTGGGCGCACTGATGGTGGGCTACGTGCTCATCGGCGGCATGAAGGGCACCACGTGGGTGCAGATGATCAAGGCCGTGCTGCTCATCACGGGCGCGCTGATCATGACCATCTGGGTGCTGGCGTTCAAGGGCTTCAACATGTCGGCCCTCATCGGTGCGGCGATCGACAAGACCGCGACCGATGCCGCGGCCAACCCCGAACTGCCCACCTTCGACCTCCTCGCCCCCATGGAGCGCTACACCGATCCGATCGGCCTGATCTCGATGGGCATGGCGCTGGTGCTGGGCGCCTCCGGCCTCCCCCACGTGCTGATGCGCTTCTACACGGTGCCCACCGCCAAGGAGGCGCGTCGCTCCGTGACCTGGGCCATCGGCCTCATCGGTGCGTTCTACCTGTTCACGATGGTGCTCGGCTACGGCGCCGCATGGCTGGTCGGCCCCGAGGCCATCCGCGGCATGCCCGGCGGCGCCAACGCTGCTGCCCCGGCGCTCGCCTACCACCTGGGCGGTGCCGTCCTGATGGCGGTCATCGCGGGTGTCGCGTTCGCGACCATCCTCGCCGTCGTGGCGGGCCTGGCCATCACCGCCTCCGCGTCGTTCGCGCATGACATCTACAACAACGTGCTCAAGGACGGCAAGGCGGACCCGGCCAAGGAGGTCAGGGTGGCCCGCTGGACGTCGGTGATCATCGGGGCGGTCGCCGTGTTGGGCGGCATCCTCGCAAAGGAGCAGAACGTCGCCTTCCTGGTGTCGCTGGCGTTCGCCATCGCCGCCTCGGCGAACCTGCCGTCCATCCTGTACTCGCTGTACTGGAAGAAGTTCTCGACGGCCGGCGCGGTGTGGTCCATCAGCGGTGGTCTGGCGACCGCCATCGTGCTGATCGCCTTCTCCCCCGCGGTGTCCGGCAGCCCCGGATCGATGTTCCCCACCGTCGACTTCTCCTGGTTCCCGTGGGATTCGCCCGCCATCTTCTCGGTGCCGGCTGGCTTCTTCCTCGGTTGGTTGGGCTCCGTCCTGAAGCCGGACCACAACCAGTTCGCTGATCAGGCCGCCGAGATGGAGGTCCGCTCCATGACCGGTGCCGGCGCGGCAGGGGCGCTGGACCACTGACCGACAGGCTGAACGCACTCCGGCCCGCCCCCGAATCGGGGGCGGGCCGGTGTGTTGTTGGTCAGATCAGATGAGGCCGAGCGCCGTGACGGCCTCGCGCTCGTCCACGAGTTCGGCGACCGAGGCGTCGATCTTGGCGCGGGAGAACTCGTTGATCTCGAGGCCCTGGACGATCTCGTACCTGCCGTCCTTCACGGTGCACGGGAACGACGAGATGATGCCCTCGGGCACGCCGTAGGAACCGTCGGACGGCACGGCCATGGACACCCAGTCGCCGTCCGGGGTGCCCAGCACCCAGTCGCGCATGTGCTCGACAGTGGCGTTGGCGGCCGAGGCTGCCGACGACAGGCCGCGGGCCTCGATGATGGCCGCGCCGCGCTTGGCGACCGTCGGGATGAAGGTGCTCTCCAGCCAGGCCTGGTCGTTGACCAGTTCAGCGGCGCTCTGGCCGTTGACCTTGGCGTTGAAGATGTCCGGGTACTGGGTGGCCGAGTGGTTGCCCCAGATGGTCATGTTCGTGATCTCGGTGACCGGCACGCCCAGCTTGGCGGCCAGCTGCGACAGGGCGCGGTTGTGGTCGAGGCGGGTCAGCGCGTTGAACTGCTCGGCCGGGATGTCGGGAGCGTTCTTCATGGCGATGAGCGCGTTGGTGTTGGCGGGGTTGCCCGTGACGAGCACCTTGACGTCGTCGGCCGCTACGTCGTTGAGGGCCTTGCCCTGCGCGGTGAAGATGGCGCCGTTGGCGGACAGCAGGTCGCCTCGCTCCATGCCGGCCTTGCGCGGCATTGCACCGACCAGCATGGCCAGGTTGACGCCGTCGAACACCTTGGCGGGGTCGTCGCCGATCTCGATGTTGACCACGTTGCCGAAGGCGCAGTCGTCGAGTTCCATGACGACGCCTTCGAGCGCCTTCAGCGCCGGGGTGATTTCAAGCAGGCGCAGCTCGATGGGGGTGTCCCCCAGCAGCGAGCCGCTCGCGATGCGAAACAGGAGGCTGTAACAAATCTGACCAGCGGCGCCGGTGACGGCGATCTTGACGGGAGCTGCAGTGCTCACTTCTCATTCCTCTCTTGGAACGGTAGGTCCTACCAGGGAGACTCTACCGCCCCGTCGGAGGCCGGTGCGCACGGGCTCAGTTGAGCGGGGCTCAGATGAATTTGGGGGCGAACTTCAGGATTTCGATGACCACGATGAGCGCGAGCCACGCCATGAACGAGATGGTCAGCCATCCGTTGCGGTGGAAGCGCTCGAGCTTCTCCGCGGTCTTGTCGGAGAAGTAGTGGTTGCGTTCCTGGATGTTCCAGGCGGTCATGGACCAGAACACGAACGTCGTGGCGACGGTGACCGTGAGGCACCAGGGGCACAGCGCGCCGATCTCGAAGGACGACTGGTAGAGGAGCCAGTAGGCGAAGACGACGCCGAGGAAGTAGACCGCGTTGGCGGTGAACATGAACCAGCGCGGGAACCGCACGCCGAACAGCGATGCGACGGCGATCGTCATGACGACGGGTTCGGCGATCATGCCCAGGAAGGCGTTGGGGAAGCCGAAGATGTTGGCCTGCCAGGTGGCACCCACCTTCGCGCAGTCGAAGACCTCGTTGATGGAACAGGCCAGCTCCGCGTCGGGATTGGCGGCCAGCAGGATGGCGTCGTAGCTCAGCACCCAGGACGCGATGAGACTGACGATGGCGAAGGCGAGCATCTCGCCGAAGAGGATGTAGCGCTGGCGCTTGCTCGGTACCGGTCGCGGGTCGCCGCCCGGGTTGGCGGGGTCGAGGATCTCCGACGACGAGGTCATGGTCTCTTGCACGCGTACATCGTAACTGCGCGACGCAAGCCGGGGTTCGCGGCCTGCGTGAGGAGGGCGAAGTGGTGAACGACGCCGAGCCCGGCGTCGACCCGCGGGCCGGCCGGCCGCCCCGCCCCGGCAGAGTGAAGTTGTGCACCAACTCCGCTGCACAACTCAACAACGCCCGACCCGCCGTCGGGGCCCCCGGCCCGGCAGAGTGAAGTTGTGCACCAACTCCGCTGCACAACTCAACGACGCTTGACCCGCCGTCGGGGCCCCCGGCCCGGCAGGGTGAAGTTGTGCACCAACTCCGCTGCACAACTCAACAACGCTTGACGCACCGTCGGCCTGGGTTGTGCACAGATGTGCGACGGCATGGGAAGCGGGACTGTCTGCTGAACATAAGTGGTGGGCATGAACAAGATCGTCATGCCTGCCCACCTCATCGCCACCGCTCGCACGCAGGGCGGTGTCTTCACGACGAAACAGGCCGCCGCAGCCGGCATCACCCGCGCCGTCACGCAGCGCTTCCTGGACGACCATGTCTGGTGGTCCCTCGCCCGGGGGCTCTATTCCCTCTCCCCCGACCCGCCGTGGGACGGCCTCGCGTGGGGCGGCGTGCTGCTCGGCGGGCCGGACGCTGCGCTGGGGTTCGAGGCGGCAGGTCACAAGCTCGGGATGTGCGCCCCGCCGTCGACCATCGACGTGCTCACCCCGCACCAACGGATCAACCGGGGCTCATGGCGCTTTCACAGGATGCCGGGGATCGAGGCCAGCGGAGAGCCACCGGTAGCGAGGATCGAGCAGACGGCCCTGCGCATGTGCGCCGACGCCGAGCCCGAGGCGCTGTTCAGCCAACTCGCCCGAGCGGTGACCTCGCGACGGACCACGCCACGCCGGCTGCTCGACGCCGCGCTGGCGACTCCCAATGTGCGGCACAGGGCGCTGATCATCGAGGCGCTGGGAGACATCGCCGGCGGTGTGCACAGCGCACTGGAGCGCCGCTACTTCCGAGATGTCGAGCAGCGCCACGGTTTGCCCGACGGCGTGCGCCAGGTGAGTCTGCAGCCCAGCCGCTACAGCGACGTGGCCTACGTCGAGGTCGCCGTCGTCATTGAACTCGACGGACGGCTCGGCCACTCCGGAGACGGCGTCTTCCGCGACTTCGAGCGCGACAACAAGAACTCCATACGTGGCTACGTCACGCTGCGGTTCGGATGGAACGACATCGTCAACCACCCGTGCAAGGTGGCGCGTGCCGTCGCGCAACTGCTCGTCTCTCGCGGTTGGTCCGGCATGATGACGCCCTGCCGAGGCTGTCCCGACGGCCAAGCAGAGTGAAGTTGTGCAGGAAGTCCGCTGCACAACTTCATTCTGGTCGGGTGCGGCCACAGCGCACGGGCGCCACGGCACGCACAGGCAATACGGTGGGTCCATGAGCTACCCCACCTATCAACAGGCGGCGCGGCACAAGAAGCAGGCGGTCGTGCTACCGCTGCTCTTCCTCGTCGTCGGCGGCGCCGGCACCCTGCTGGGCCTGCTCGTCTTCCTCGACCGGCCGGCCACCCAGTCGGTCGTCGCGGTATTCGCGTTCACCCTCGTGCTGGCCCTCGGGGTGGCCTTCGTGCGCTGGCTCGACAAATGGGAGCCCGAGCCGCCGCTCTTCATCATCGGCGCCTTCGTGTGGGGAGCCGGCGTCTCCGCCCTGGTCAGCGGCATCGTGAACACGGTCGTGGCCTATTCGCTCCAGTCCGAGAATGCGGCCGTCATGGTGTCCGCCCCGCTCATCGAGGAGTCCACCAAGGGCCTCTTCCTCGTGATCGTCCTGCTCAGCACACGACGGGGGCGCGCCGAGTTCAACAGCCTCACCGACGCCATCGTGTACGGCGCCATGGTTGGGCTCGGCTTCTCGTGGATCGAACACATCACCTACGCGCTCAGGCCCGAGACCATGGACGACTCCGTGGAGGTCATCCTGATCAGGCTCCTCCTGGTGGCCTACCTGCATCCCATGCTGACCATCATCGTCTCGATCGGCATCTGGGCCGGCGTCAACGCCCGGGGTCTCATGCGGGTGGGCTGGCCGTTCCTCGCGTGGTGCCTGGCCGTCGCGCTGCACGCCATGCACAACTCCTCCATGGACCTCCTCGGCATGCGCGGCCTCCTGATCGCTGCGGGCATCGAGCTGCTGGTCTTCGTCGGCCTGCTGATCGTCGGCATGGTGGCCAGGCAACGGGAGCGCGCCACCGTCGTGCGCCAACTCCCCGCGCTCGTGCACTTCGGCTGGATCACGCCGCTGGAGGCGGGATGGCTCGACGACCTCGGCGCCCGCCGTCGCATGGTGGCCGCAGCTGGGCGGGAGAAGCGGCTGCTGAAGGACTTCATCCAGAACGTCACGGAACTCGCCCTGCTTCGCGGGAGGCTCGAGACGCTCCAGGAAGGGCCGCCGCCGCAGGCGTGGTTGGCGGTCCACCGTGAACTGGTCGAACTGGTGTTCCATCAGCGGCCGGAGGTGCACCGCATCCTCAGCGGCGGAGGCGGCTGGGCGCCCGTCCAGGGCAGGCCCGGCGAGCTGTGGGGCGCCCGCCCCAGGAGTTAGGGGGCAGACGGCGGCACGATGAAAGCGAGGGCCACGACGGCGGCGCCGAGCACGGCCAACACGCTCACGTCGATCCAGCGTCGGCGCACCACCAACAGGCCCGCCACCATGCGCGGGAGGATGAGACGCAGCCCGGCGCCGAACAGCAGCGCCGCGCCGATGACCAGGGATGCCAGCCGCCACCGGCCCAGCGCGGCGAACACGACGCCCACGCCCAGCACGGCCACCGTCAGCGACAGGGCCCACGGGCTGTCGGGGTAGGAATCTGCGGGCCGGTCCCTGGCCCGTCGTTTCAGCCGGCCTTCGAGCCTATCGCCGAAGATCATTCAGTTGCTCCGCGCGGTCCACGACGTTGCTGAGCAACATGGCGCGGGTCATCGGCCCGACGCCGCCAGGGTTCGGCGTGACGAAGCCGGCCTTGTCCCACACGTCGGGGGCGAAGTCGCCGACCGTCTTGCCATCGACGCGGCTGACGCCCACGTCCACCAGCGCGGCACCCTCGCGGATCATGTCGGCCGTGATCATGCCCGGCACTCCCGCAGCAGCCACCACGATGTCGGCGAGCCGTGTGTGGGCCGCCAGGTCCCGGGTGCCGGTGTGGCAGAGGGTCACGGTGGCGTTCTCGCTGCGGCGGGTCAGGATGAGGCCCAGCGGGCGGCCGACGGTGATGCCGCGGCCCACCACGCAGACCTCGGCACCCTTGATCTCGACGCCGTGGCGGCGCAGCAGTTCGACGATGCCGCGCGGGGTGCAGGGCAGGGTCGCCGGCTCGTTCAGCACAAGGCGGCCGAGGTTGATGGGGTGGAGGCCGTCCGCGTCCTTGTCAGGGTCGATCAGCGACAGCGCCCAGTTCTCGTCGAGGTGCTTCGGGATGGGCAGCTGCACGATGTAGCCGGTGCAGGCCGGGTCGTTGTTGAGCCCCTCGATGGCCTCGCGGAGCTGCTCAGCCGTGGCGTCCTCAGGCAGTTCCACCCGGATGGAGGCGATGCCCACCTCGTCGCAGTCGCGGTGCTTCATCCGCACGTAGCTCTGGCTGGCGGGGTCTGCGCCCACGAGCACAGTGGCCAGGCCGGGAACCACGCCCTGCTCGCGCAGCGCCGCCACGCGGACCTTGAGTTCGGCTTTGATCGCGGCGGCCGTGGCCTTGCCGTCGAGCTTGACTGCGGTCATGGGGTGAGCCTCCGTCAGTGGAAGAAGTGGCGGGTACCGGTGAAGTACATCGTGACGCCGGCCGCGGTCACCGCGTCGATGACCTCCTGGTCACGCACCGAGCCGCCGGGCTGGATGATGGCGCGGATTCCGGCATCGAGCAGCACCTGGGGGCCGTCGGCGAACGGGAAGAACGCGTCCGAGGCCGCAACCGAACCGCGCGCCCGGTCACCGGCGCGGTCCACCGCGAGGTGGCAGGAATCCACGCGGTTGACCTGCCCCATGCCGACGCCGACGGAGGCGCCGTCGCTGGCGAGCAGGATGGCGTTGGACTTGACGGCGCGCACGGCGCGCCACGCGAACAGCAGGTCCGCGAGGGTGGCCTCGTCGGCCGCCTCGCCCGCGGCGAGCGTCCAGTTGGCGGGGTCGTCACCGTCAGCATCGATCGCGTCAGCCTGCTGCACGAGCAGCCCGCCGTCGATCTCGCGGATGGCCATGCCCTCATTGGTGGAGCCTTCGGCGATCAGGATGCGCAGGTTCTTCTTGCCGGACAGCACCTCGACGGCGCCCTCCTCGTACCCGGGTGCGACGATGACCTCGGTGAATATTTCCGCGACCTGCTGCGCCATCTCCACCGACACCAGACGGTTCGCGGCGATCACGCCGCCGAACGCGGAGACCGGGTCGCAGGCGTGGGCCTTGCGGTGGGCGTCCGCGATGTTGCTGCCGGTGGCGATGCCGCAGGGGTTGGCGTGCTTGATGATGGCGACGGCGGGCTCTTCGAAGTCGTAGGCGGCGCGGCGGGCGGCGTCGGCGTCGACGTAGTTGTTGTAGCTCATCTCCTTGCCGTGGAGCTGAGTGGCGTCGGCCAGGCCGGCGGTGCCGTTGCTGTTGCGGTAGACGGCCGCCTTCTGGTGCGAGTTCTCGCCGTAGCGCAGATCCGCGACCTTGTGCCATGTGGCGCCGTACCAGGAGGGGAACCCGCCGTCGGACTGCCCGAGGTCGCCGCACATCCAGGAGGCGACTGCGACGTCGTAGCTGGCGGTGTGCACGAACGCGGCGGCGGCGAGTTCCTTGCGCTGCGCCAGCGTGAAGCCGCCGGCCGCGATGGCGGCGCGCAGCATGTGGTACTGCTCCGCGGAGGTGATGATGGCGACGGAGGCGTGGTTCTTGGCGGCCGCGCGCACCATGGTGGGCCCGCCGATGTCGATCTGCTCGATGCACTCATCCTGGGAGGCGCCGGAGGCGACCGTGGCGGCGAACGGGTAGAGGTTCGTGATGACGAGGTCGAAGGGGGCGATGCCCAGGTCGTCGAGCTGTTCGCGGTGCGTGGAGAGGCGACGGTCCGCGAGGATGCCGGCGTGCACGTGCGGGTGGAGCGTCTTGACGCGGCCGTCGAGGCACTCGGGGAAGCCGGTGACCTCTTCCACGCCGGTGACGTCGATGCCGGCGGCGGCCAGTTTGGCGGCCGTGGATCCGGTGGACACGATCTCGATGCCTGCGGCCGCAAGGTCACGGCCGAGTTCGATCAGGCCTGACTTGTCGTATACCGAGACGAGGGCTCGGCGCAGCGGGGTCAGCTCGGTCACGGGTGTTCCTTCTTCCACTCGGAGACGGCTCGGATCAATAGGCGGCGTTCCACCGTCTTGATGCGTTCATGCAGGGACTCGACGTCGTCGTCGTCCAGAACGTCGACGGCCCCCTGCAGCAGGATCCTACCGGTGTCGACACCGGCATCGACGAGGAATACGGTGGCCCCCGCCACTTTGACACCGGCGGCGAGCGCATCGCGCGGACCGTGCATCCCGGGGAAGCTCGGCAGCAGTGCCGGGTGGGTGTTGATGGTGCGGCCACCGAAGCGCGCGAGGAACTCGGGCCCCAGCAGTTTCATGAAACCGGCGGAGGCGACCAGGTCCGGTTCGAACCCGGAGACGACCCTCGTCAGCTCGGCGTCCCAGGCGGCGCGGTCGCCGCCCTTGGCCAGCGGATGGGCGACGGCGGGGATGCCTGCGGCGCGTGCCCGCTCCAGCCCGAGGGCTGAGGGTTGGTCCGAAACGACCGCCACGACCCGGGCGTCGACCCCGCCTGCGTCGATGGCGTCCAGCAGCGCCTGGCACAGGGTGCCCGAGCCGGACAGCAGAACGACAACACGGGTGGTCACCCGCACACCCTACGCCGTGGGCTCGCCGGGTGTCTCGTCGGACGTCTTGTCGGCCGGCTTTTCTGCGTGCGGCCGGCGCCGGACGAGGCCGACGACGAGGCCGGCCACCACTCCGGACAGTCCCAGGATGGTGGGCGCGAAGACCAGCAGCTCGGGCATCCGGGCACCGACGTGGCTGAGGCGGTCGTCACCCAGGGCTCCGGAGCCCATGCTGCACGCGGTGGCGATGAGCACCCCTGCGGCCACTCCGGAGAGCCCTCCCACCAGCGCGGTCTCGTCGAAGCGGGCGCGCGGCCGGGCGAAGGCGACAACCAGGGCCGCGACGGCGCCCGCAATAACGCCGACGGCGAGCCACCACAGGTGCGACGTGGGCGCGGTCCCGCTTGCGGGCACGGCGCCGAAGATGGGGATGGCCGGCAGCAGCCCGACGTCGGTGACCGTCATCGTCACCACGGAGCCGTCGCCCAGCGTGAGGCCCGCGCCGAGGAGCCAGGAGGCGCCCGCCAGCACGATGTTGGGCAGGTAGAGGAGGTGCAGCACCACCAGCAGGACCAACCCGCTCGTGCCGCCGTCGAGAGCATCGACGATGCCGCCCATCCGGTCCCACCCCGAATAGACGGCCAGGCCAGTCACGACGACGGCTCCCACGAGCACCGCGAGGATGGCGGCCCCCATGGCCCTGGGGACCGAACGGAGCCAGACGGGCCAGGTCTCCGTCGGGGAGTAGCCGATGCCGCGGGCTGCTCCCCAGAATCCGGCCACGCCGCCCACGACCAGCCCGCCGACCACCGCACGCCAGGAGGCGACCTCCAGCGTGGCGGCCAGGACCACCACGGCTGCTCCGTACGTGAGCGCGAAGGTGCCGGCCACCTTGGCGACGAGGCGTTCGCCGTCGACCCAGAGGCCACCGGTGTCGTCTTTCTGAGCACCCTGGGCCGCGGCCTGTTTGGCCGAGTGGGAGGCCATCGGCAACGCGAGGAAGAGGAGCAGGAGCGTCAACCCGAGCGGGGCGATCGAGACAGCCTGGTCCGCGATCTGCACGGGCGCGCCGTGGGCGAGGACGAGCATCTCGGCCGCGATCCGGAGCGCCGGGGTGAGCTGGGCGTCGGGAGAGGTGAGCCACGCCACCACACCGAAGCCGGAGATGAGGAGCCACCCGGCCAACAGCACCGCCAGCGGGCCGACGATGGCAGGCAGGTACCAGGACCACGGCCAGTGCCGCGGCTCGGGGGTCGGCGTCGGATCGACGTCGACCGCCACAGTGCGGTGTTGGAACCCGTCCACCATCACCCTTCCGTTGAGGTTCTCGCGCGGCCTTCAGCCACCCCGGTAGTCTGGCCCAACGTAACTCGGCCAATCAGCGCTCCGGAGGAGGTGAGCCCCTGTGTCTGACGAGACCTTCCGTGCCCGCCGGGCCTTGCAGCCCGACGAGGAACTTCAGGCGCCATTGGTTCCGGACGATACCGCAGCAGACGACGCGGCCCGGCCCCGACGCGGCGCGGCAGCCGCAGAAGAATCGACGCCCGCCGCCGGGCTGGGCGACGACCCGGTCGAACCTGGTGAACCGGTTGAACCGGTTGCACCCACCGAGGCCAGTGAACCGGTCGAGCCCGTCGAGCCCACCGCGCCGGCCCCGCCGGCCCCGCCGGCCAAGGGCCAAGGGGACAGCCCCTTCGCCCGCCCCGGCAG